>JAFQAF010000023.1 GCA_017400025.1 Oscillospiraceae bacterium | reverse complement strand
AGTATTCAATGATGATGACTATAAAATCCTATGGGAATATCGAAGCAGTTTTCTGATACTTCTGATAGCCTATGGCGGATCAAATGATTTCTGCAGGCCAGAAATATTAAAAGAATTTGATAAGAGCAATATGGCTCAATATCGTTTTAATTTTGTTCCTGCAGATGACGGATATCATCTGACAGGCGAAATCACAGATGGCAATGGCGAAGTTGTAGCCAGGGTATAGACACAAAAAGACCGCATATGCGGTCTTTTGATTTTTTACTGGAAATCCCAGCGGTATTTCATAAACAGGTCAAAATATGCTCTCACATTGGGAAGGTCCGTCCAGTATTCTGTTTTTACAGGCACAGTATCCAGATTGTAAATCTTTGCACCGGGCAGGGAAAGGAAAAAAGGAGAGTGGGTCGCAATGATAAACTGGCAGTTGAAATGTCTGGTTGAATCTTCAATAAAACCCGCCAGTTCTGCCTGCAGCTGTGCAGAAAGGCTGTTTTCCGGCTCGTCAAGGATGAACAGTCCGTTGTCTGTAATTCGCTGTATGTAATATTTCATTGCAGTTTCCCCGTTTGAGAACATTTCTGGGTTTGGCATCAGCCTTTTGCGGATAAAATCCCTTTTGCTGTAGCGGCGGGCATCCTGCTGTTCCTTGAATTCATCATAATCTTCCATTGAGCGGAAACGCATATTGCCGCCTTTAAGGGTGTTGTAATCCTCCAGCAGTTCTTCGCGTTTTGTGTCAATGCCTTCGTTCAGATAGCGTGTTTCCATTATGTATTCGGAAACATCGTCCCCCGTCAGCACATTGATATTTTTACACCCTGTGGCAAAATACCCGTGACAGCGTTCGACATATGGATCAAAATGAGGGCCGACACTGATAGGAGAGCGGCGCACAGCGCCAAGCTTTGAGGCAATAGTGTTTATAAGAGTGGTTTTACCGCTTCCGTTACCATCATAAAAGATTGTGATATGGTCAAATGTGAATTCTGAAATCTGCTTTGCAGGGAAAATTCTGAATGGATACAGATTTTCATAGTAAGAACGACTGTAATCCTGTAAATATGATATTTCTTCATCTTCCGTGAGAATGTGAAAACTATCAAGATAAACTGCCACACTGTCCACCCCTACTGCTGTATTTGTTATTTTAATTATAACAGTAATGTGAAAAATGTAAAATGTAGTGTCGGTTTATGGCTCGTTAAGCAAAAACAGACGGAGTGATTTATTACCCCGTCTGTTTATTTAACTTTTTCCTATAAAACAAAAAAGCCCTGGCCTTTTGGTCAGGGCTGTATTTATCTTTTCCACTTTCATCAAGCGGTGGTCTCGGCCTTGCGACCTCAACTCACTGCCTGGCGAATAGTTTCGTCTGCAATTTCCTTTTGTCTTCCGTCGGATTCAATCCCCGCAGATGCTTCCTCCGACTCACCCTTGTCTTCCACTCTCGTTTCTGACTTTCTCTGGGCCGTCCATTCCACTGCTTTCGCAGCTTCCTTTCCGCTTTCTGACCCCCTCTGTTTTGACTTCCTTTCGTCCGTCTCAGTTTTGGGTTCTGACTACTAAGCCTCTGTTCTTCCTTTCCTTTTCTTCCCGGTTCCGCCTCACAGTTGCTTTCCCGGTGCCCGCCTCCGCTCTCGCTTCCTCGGTTTCCCCTTTATCTCCGGCCTGGTTTCCCATGCCTTCCTTCCAGGTTCCTGTACTCAGCTCTACTGTTCGTTTCCTTTCACTCTTCCCTGCTTCGCTCCCACAGCCGTTCCACAGGTGCTTACCTTCTTCTCCGCTTTCTCTCGTCCGCTTCTCTTCCGGTCTTTTCCACTTCCTGCTTGCTTTCTTTCGTCTGCTTCATTTCCGGTTCCGGCTACTCAGCCTCTGGTTCTTCCTTTCCTCTTTCTTCCCGTTTCCGTCTCACAGTGACTTGTCCGGTGCTGCCTCTCCGCCTTCCGGCTTCCTTGCTTTTCCATTTCCGCTCCACCCGGTTTCCCGTGTTTCGCTTCCATTTCTTCGTACTCGGCTTCCTGTTTGTTTCCTTTCGTCCCTCCCGGTTTCGCTCCCACAGCTGTTCCCCCGGTGCTTCCCTTTTGCTTTCGCTTTCGGGCTTTCCCCTTCCGCTCTGCTTTCTTTCGTCCGCTTCGCTTTGGTTCTGACTACTCAGCCTTCCGTCTTTCTTTTCCCTTCTTCCCGTTTTCCCCTGTCGGCGGTTCCTCCGGTGCTGTCTTTCAGCCTTGCGGCTTCTTTACTTTTCTTCTTCCGTCCGGCCTGTTGCCATGCCTTCCTTCCGATTGCGGTACTCAGCTTTCTGCAGTTCCTTTCTCCCACGCTGGCTCGCCCCACAGTGCTACCCCAGCGCCCCAGCCTTCCCTTTCGGGCTTTGGCCGTTCCCCTTTGCTTTCGCTTCAGGTTCGTTTACTTGGCTTCAGGTTTCTGCCTTTCGGCTTTCTTCCTGTCTGTCCTCTTCGTGACAGCTTGATTATGATACCATAGCAATTCGGTATTGTCAACAACTTTTTTAAAAATTTTTGTATATTTTCACAATTTGTGAAAATTGCAATACTAAAATCATATTTTCGGCACTCTGTATAGGCTATATTACATAAAATTATGCATACTGCACAATTGACAGGCAAAAACAAACCCTGTGGGGCAGGGCCACAGGGTTTTCGGGTTATCAGATATATGTATATAGTATATATAAGCACAATGCCGGTGCTTTTAAAAAGCTTTCTTCAGTTCCGTAGAGTCTTGATTTTAACGGGGCAGTTTGAACGGGGAATATAAGGCCCGGCATACGGCCTGCCACTATCTACAAAGCGGAAACATAAAAGCACGGCATAACGCCGTGCTTTTGTTTTGTATATACAGTCTGTTTTATTTCTCTTTTTCGTCCCATATCTGGTGGGGACCTTCCCACAGTTCGATTTCGTTTTTCTCCAGGATTCGGAGCCTTTCCATTTTTTCGTTGTGTTTTACAATGGCCTCGTTTGTTATTATGCCCATAATGCTTTCATATTCCTTCAGCAGATGCTCCAGCATAATGGATTTTTCAATGCCAAAGGTACTGATGATTTCCGCCTGCCATTTGGAGCGGTGCAGTGTGGAATACCTTTTCACCACGTTGCCCTTGTCTGTCAGGGTTATCAGTTTTTCCTTTTTGTTGTCCGGGGACTGATACAGCGTTACATAACCGTTTTCCAGCAGGCTTTTCACAGACAGGTTGATGGTCTGCTTTGAAATGGCGTGGTATCTTGCTATGTCTGTCTGCAGGGAGTCGCCGTTTTCTGACAGATAGTCCATTATCAGCATTTCATTGTGTGACAGCTCGCCTATCTTTGAAAAAAGCACAGAGTAATTCTTTACTTTTTCGGCAGATATGATAATGCTGCGTGCCAGTTCGGAAGGATTGTTTTTCATAAAAAGCTCCCCAAAAGCCTCTGTGATATCTTTGGAGGACAGAAACTTTTGAACAATAATAGTAAATTCATTTACTATTATATCACGTTTTTTCACATATTCAATATTTTTGTTAAATTAATGTAAAGTTAAAGTGAAATTATTTGCAATTTGATAAATTAATAACATCTGCAACAAAAAAATATGTTTTTACAGCATAATTCTATAAAAACCCTTGTCTTTATTTATTGAAGGTGCATAATCGAAACGTTTCCAATTTGTTGAACACGACAAAGTTATAGTAAATTTATTGACTATGGCGTTGTGTAGTGATAATATTGTTTGTGGTAAATGGTAAATAAATTGACGATTTCACAAATTGCCAATAAAAAGCCTTTACCACAGCAAAAATCCTATCCCAGGCATAAGGAGTTATGCCATTACCCCTGCACCACATATATGTTTATGTGGTGAAATTATTTTGTCAGCATTTCTGAGGTGAACAGATGAACAATTCAGAAAGAATAATCCCGCTGCAGGGTGTACTGAACGCCCGTGAACTGGGCGGCATTGCCCTGAAAAACGGCAGGCGTGTAAAGCACGGTAAAATAATCCGCACAGGACGCCTTTCAGGCCTTACAGCAGAGGATGTACATACACTCCACGATGTATGGCACGTAACAAGAATCGTGGACCTGCGCAACAACCGGGAAACAGCAGAATATCCGGATATGGATATAGACGGCGTTGTATACCAGCAGATAGCAATTATTCCCGGGGAAAAAGAGGGTATCTCCCGTGAAGACCACGGTATGGACCCTATAGACCGCGCAATTATCCGCGCAGAAAATCTGGCAAAAGGCGGCGGTGCAAAAGGCCTGCTGGAAGGCATGTATGCACAGATGGCTGCAGATGAATACTGCCTGGACAGAATAAAAGACTTTTTTGATATGATGCTGGACCACGATGACGGCGCCTTTATCTGGCACTGCACCTCCGGCAAGGACCGTACAGGTGTTACAGGCGCGCTGATGCTTTATGCACTGGGGGCAGACCTGGACACAATAAAGGAAGATTACCTTTACACCAACGAACAGAACGCCCTTTACAGACGGTCAGTTCTGGACAGGATGAGGGCAAAAAATGCCAGCGACATACGGGTGGAGGAAATCCGTGTGCTGGAATCTGTGGACTGGGCCTATATCAGCAGCTTCCTTTCAGAAATTGAAAGGGCATACGGCAGCATAGATGACTTTATAGAAAAAAGAATGGGGCTGGACAGCGCAAAGCTGGAAATACTCCGGACAAAATACACAGAATAAACAATACAATATATTTCCTGTTTACATACGGGAAACATGGGTTATATAATTGAATTTATAAGCAATATAGATATATAATGTAAATATATAATATTTTGAAGGATACCAAAGAACTTTTAGTGGCTACACTATTGAAATATAACAGGAGGATAAAATAAAAATGAGTTCAATTTCTTTAAAAAACGTAAAAAAGGCCTACGGTGAAGACGTAGTAATTGAGAATTTGAACCTGGAAATCAAAGATGGCTCCTTTACTGTACTGGTAGGTCCATCCGGTTGCGGCAAATCCACAACGCTGCGTATGATTACAGGTCTGGAAACAATTACTGAAGGCGATATCCTTATCGATGGCGTAAGGGTTAACGATGTTGCACCTGGCAAACGTGATATCTCCATGGTTTTCCAGAACTATGCACTGTACCCTACAATGACAGTAAAAGACAACATCGAATTCGGTCTTATCAACAAGAAAATCCCTAAAGAAGAACGTGAAAGACGCATCAAGGAAGTAAGCGAAATTGTAGGTCTTACACCATATCTGGACAGAATGCCTGCAAACCTTTCCGGCGGTCAGCGTCAGCGTGTTGCCCTGGCAAGAGCTATGGTTAAAGAACCAAAGGTATTTATGATGGACGAACCTCTGTCAAACCTGGACGCAAAACTCCGTGGCGCAATGCGTGTTGAACTTATCAATATGCACAAAAGAATGGGCACAACCTTTGTTTATGTAACACATGACCAGGTTGAAGCTATGTCCATGGCAGACGATATCGTTCTGATGGACAAAGGCAAAATCATTCAGCAGTCCTCCCCAGCAGAACTGTACCACAACCCTAACTGCATCTACACAGCACAGTTTGTAGGTTCCCCACAGACAAACATCATCGACGGCTACCTGCCAAACGAAATCAAGCTGGGCTTCCGTCCTGAAAAAGTACGTATGTATGAAGTGGAAAACGGCATCAACATCCCTGCAAAAATCGCTACAAGAGAAATGCTGGGTGCTGAAATCATCTACTCCCTGGAAACAGCTTACGGCACAATCATGGCAAAAACAGATGTAGATATGCCTGTAGACACAGAACTGAAATTCGGTGTTGAATATGCAAATATGTACCTGTTCGGTGCTGATACATACAGAATTCCATTTACAGATGAACTGAAAGATATCATCGCCGGCGTATTCGGAGGTGCCAAATAATGGCTAAAGCTAAAACTAAGAAAAGACCGGACGTTGAATACGTGGCAGGTGCAAACGAAAAAAGAGAAAAACTGATGGGCTACCTGATGGCTATGCCTGCAATCATTCTCCTTATCGCTTTCACAGTTTATCCGCTGTGCTACCTGCGGTACCGTTCATTCTTCGGCGGCAGTATCATTTCCAAAAATCCTAAATTTGTAGGTTTTGAAAACTACAAAGCCCTGGCAGAATCAGCAGACTTCCACCAGGTTCTTATGAACACAGGTATCTACACAGTTATCACTGTTGGTCTTACAATGGTGCTGGCAGTTATCATTGCAGTATGGCTCAACGGCAAACGCAATGAAAAAATGAACGGCATCACACAGACACTTATCTTCACACCGCACATCATCTCCATGGTTTCAGTTTCCACACTGTTCCTCTGGCTGATGGACTCTAAAAACGGCTTCCTCAACGCCATCCTTGTAATGCTTGGCTTTGAACCTTATACATTCCTTGCTTCCCCTGAAACAGCATTGCTGTCTGTTTCCCTGGTAAGCGTATGGAAAGGCCTTGGCTACTATGTTCTCCTTATCATGGCTGCCCTGCAGAACATCCCTACTTCTGTATACGAAGCAGCTGAAATGGACGATACACCTCCGCTGAGAACTTTCTTCAAAATCACACTTCCAATGATTTCACCAACTATCCTGTTCACATCTGTTGTTGCTGTTATCGCTTCCTTCAAAGTATTCGACAGTATCAGCATCATGACAGGCGGCGGCCCTGTAAACAGTACAAACACACTGGTTTACTACATCTATGACTTTGCTTACAGCTACGGCAAACCAGGCCAGGCCTGTGCTGCCGGTATGGTACTGCTGCTGTTTGTATGCGTGGTTACATATGTTCAGTTCCTTGTTGGTAAAAAACGTGTTCACTATCAGTAAGGAGGAAAGAGTATGTATTCTACAAACAAAACAATGGAAAAAATCAAAAACGTGCTGGACGCTTTCTTCAAACTTGTCCTGATTTTCATAATGGCTTTCCCATTCTTCTGGATGATTTCCACAGCGCTTCAGACACTGAAGGAAACAGTGCGGGTTCCTCCTACACTGTGGCCGGAAGTTCTGCAGTGGTCAAACTTCACTGAAGTTTTCAAAACAATCCCTGTAGACACTTATCTGAAAAACTCCCTTATCGTATGCACCTGCGTTGTACTGCTGCAGTACCTTATTATCGTACCTTGCGCATACAGCCTTGCAAAATATGACTACAAGGCAAAACCACTGGTATTCGGCCTTGTTCTCCTGGGTCAGATGATTCCGATGCAGCTGACATTCCTGCCTGTATACTTCATGTTCTCCAAGGCAGGCCTTATCAACTCCTATGCATCACTGATCCTGCCATTTATCTCAAACCCATTCGGTATCTTTATGCTGCGCCAGTATTTCATGCAGGTGCCTTCCGAAATTATCGAAGCTGCCCGCCTGGACAACGCCAGCGATATCAAAATCATGTTTAAAATCATGATGCCAATGGTTAAATCCGCTCTTGTAACAATCGGTCTGCTGTCCTTCATCTCCAACTGGAACAACTACTTCTGGGCACTGATTATGACAAACAATGACGCTATCCGCACACTGCCAATCGGTATTTCACTGCTGAAAAACTCTGAAACACTGGCACGCTGGAACGTTATCATGGCCGGTAACCTCTTGCTGGTTCTGCCAATGCTGGGCCTGTACATTGTTGCAAGCAAGAAAATCAGAAACGCATTTGTATACTCTGGCATCAAATAGGAGGCAATATCTTGAAACGTTTATTTTTATTATCAGTAGACAGCCTGTTCTACGAAGATATGGAATGGCTTAAAGACTGCCCATATCTCTACGATATTCTGCAGAACGGCTCACAGGTAAAAAGAATGCAGTCTGTGTACCCTGCAATGACATATGCAGCCCACGCCACAATGCTGACCGGCTGCTATCCGGATAAACACGGCATATATCACAATGAAAAGGTAGAAATAGACAAACAGTTCCCTGACTGGCACTGGAGAAGGGAAGAACTGAAAGTTCCTACTCTCATCGACTACGCCACAGAAAAAGGTTACCGCTTTGCAGTTGTAAACTGGCCTGTAACCGGCGCAGACGAAAAAATTGCCTACAATATCCCTGAAATCTGGTCCGATAAACCGGACGGTGACGGCCGCCCACGCTTTGTGACAGTTTGTTCCGAAGGCATGGAAAAACTGTATGACAAATACAAACATCTGCTGCGCTGGAAATACCAGCCGGAACTGGACGAATTCGGCGTATGCTGCCTGCAGGAAGTTATTGAAGAACACCAGCCTGAAGTAATCATGCTGCACCTGTCCTTCCTTGACCATGCACGCCACGCAAGCGGCGGCTATTCCGAAGATGCATACCAGGCACTTATCGAATGTGACAAACGCTTCGGCCGCATTGTGGAACAGATGAAACGTCTGGGTATCTATGATGAAACTAACTTTGCCGTATTCGGTGACCACGGACATATGCCGGTAAAGCAGGTTTTCAATCCTAATGTAATTCTCCGCGAAAAAGGCCTTATTGAACTGGACGAAAATGGTCTGGTGAAAAACTGGAAGGCTTACTGCCATTCAGCAGGTCTGTCCTGTCACGTGGTCCTGGCAGACCCTGCTGACCAGGCAGTGCGCCGGCAGGTAGAGGAGATTATGGCAGAAATGGTGGCAGACGAAAAACTGGGCTGCGAACAGATTGTTGACAAAAAGACAATGAAGGAAGTATGGCACCTTGACGGCCCCTTTGAATATGTTATCGAAGGCCGCCCGGGCACATCCTTCGGCAACCGCAGCACAGAACCTATGATTATGGGCACAGACAATTCTGACTACAAAATTTCTGTTTCCGCCCACGGCCACATGCCTACAAAAGGCCCATGGCCAACATTCTTCATCGCAGGTCCTGATGTAAAACAGGGCGTTGTAGTGGAAGAAGGCAAACTGGTTGACCACGCCCCTACATGGATGGCTGTGCTTGGCGTAGAAATGCCTACAGCAGAAGGCCGCGTTATCCGCGAACTTCTGAAAGACTAATGAATGACAGCCGGAAATCCCTCCGGCTTCAGTATAAAACCAAAAAGGAGAAAAAACACTATGAAAAAACTTTTAGCTTTAGTGCTGGCAGGCGTTATGGCTTTCTCTCTGGTTGCATGTGGCGGCGGCGCTGACACAGAAACAGAAACAGAAGGCCCTGTAACAATCGAATTCTGGCACTCAATGGGCAGCTCCACAGGTGAACTGGTTCAGGAAATCGTTGACGAATTCAACGCTTCCCAGGACGAAGTTATCGTAAACTGCATCTACCAGGGCGACTACAACGCTGCAGGCACAAAACTGCAGGCTGCAGTTTCCGGCGGCAATGCACCACACGTTGTACAGATCGAAATCACACGTGTTGGGTTCTACGCTGAAGAAGGTCTTCTGATGGACCTTGCTCCATTTGACGAAGCAGACGATGAATTCAACGCTGCAGATATGTACGAAGGCGTTATGGACTTCTCATGGTACGACGGCAAACTGGTTTCCCTGCCAAACGGCAGAAGCTGCCCTGTTATGTACTACAATGCAGACGCTCTGAAAGCAGCTGGCTATGACAAAGCACCAGAAACTTGGGAAGAACTGCGCGCAGCATCCAAAGCAGTATGCAAAGACGGTTCCCTGGGCTACGGTATCTCTCTGGGTGACTCCTGGTACTACCTCGCTATGATGCTCACAGCAGGCGGTCAGGTTTACAACGAAGAAGGCAACGGTATCGGTTTTGCTGGCGAAGCTGGCGAAAAACCACTCCAGCTCTGGCTTGACATGCTGGCAGACGGCTCTGCATTCATCCCAGAAGGTGAAGACTACGCTTCCAACTCCGCACTGAGAAACGCATTTATGGCTGGCCAGTGCAACATCATCATGCAGTCCTCCGCACAGTACAGAGGTCTTGCAGACAACTCTGACTTTGAAGTTGGCGTTGCTTACATTCCAAAACTCACAAACTTCGCAGCTATCCCAGGCGGCTCCAACCTTGTAGCATTTGAAGGTATGACAGACGCTGAAGCAGAAGCAACATGGAAATTCATGAAATACATGTGCTCCGCTGACGTTGCAGGTAAATACGCAGCAGGTACAGGCTACCTCCCAACATCTGAAGCAGCTCTGAACTCTGATATCTACCAGGCAAAACTGGCTGAATACCCACACCTGGACGTTGCTGTTGAACAGCTGGAATACTTTGTAGAAATGCCATTTGACCCATCCTACGTTGAAGTTAAAGACAACGTTGTTGGCCGTCAGGTACAGGAATGTATCATCAACGGTAAAACACCTGCAGACGCAGTTGCAACAATGGCAGCTGAAACAGCTGAATTCTACAAATAATTTCCATTGGCATTGATTGAATCCCCCGTGGATTCAGTTGATTATAATTAATTTGCTATCCCGCCTTATTTAAAAAGTTTGTCGAGTCGGCAGCCCTCCCATCGGGCTGCCGGTTTGACATCCATCGTCAATTTATTACAACAAGAGGTTTGTTATATGAAAAAGCTTGGCTTCGGCTTTATGAGATTGCCCCTGACAGATGCAAACGATGCATCAACTGTGGACCTGGAACAGGTTATAAAAATGACTGACCTGTTTATGCAGCGCGGTTTCACATACTTTGACACAGCTTATGTTTACCACAAAAAACAGAGCGAACACATCATCCGCAAAGCACTGGTGGACAGATACCCCCGCGACAGCTATCAGCTGTGCACAAAGCTGCCTATGGCTATTCTCACATCAGCAGAAGACCACGTAAGAATTTTCAACGAACAGCTGGAATTCTGCGGCGTTGATTACTTTGATGTTTATCTTATGCACGCAATGAACGGCGAACGCTTTGAAAAAGCCAAGGCTTACGGCTGCTATGAATATATGCAGCAGATGCGCGCCCGGGGCAAGGCAAAGAAAATCGGCTTTTCCTTCCACGGCCAGCCGGACCTGCTGGAAGAAATGATACAGACCTGGCCGGATGTGGACGTTATCCAGCTGCAGATAAACTATATCGACTGGGAAAACCCTTCCGTGCAGGCAAAAAAATGCTACGAAATCGCAACAAAATATAATAAACCTGTTATTGTAATGGAACCTGTAAAAGGCGGCACACTGGTAAACCTGCCTCCTGAAGCTGTAAACCTGATGAAGCAGGCAAGACCGGAACTTTCCGTGCCGTCCTGGGCCATCAGATTTGCTGCCAGCCACGAAAACGTGATGGTTGTCCTCTCCGGTATGAGCAACTATGACCAGGTGGATGACAACACATCCTATATGGAAAACTTTGAACCTTATACAGAAAATGACCACAAAACACTGAAAAGCGTTCTGGATATTTTCAACCAGGCAGCGGTTATTCCGTGTACAGCCTGCGGTTACTGCGTGGACGGCTGTCCAGTGCAGATACCTATTCCGAAGTATTTCGGCCTGTACAACAATGACCAGCTGGCATTTACCAAAAACAAATCCAACAACGAAACCTATTACAGAAACATGACAGACATTATGCCAAAGGCCAGCCGGTGCATAAAATGCGGCAAATGCGAAAAAGCCTGCCCGCAGAACATCAAAGTTACCGAAGGCCTTGTAAAGGTCGCTGAAAGATTTGAAAAGAAGAAATAACCTTTTAATATAAAGCAAGTTTTTTCAGGGGAAATATTCCCGCAATCCTTTCTTTGCAGGAGAAAGCACAGCGCCGCCCGCCCCAAGGCGGCGTTCTGTGTTTATCCTCCGGTGAATAGAATTTAAACACAAGGAGGTGCTGTATGGTTACTACTGCACAGATGATAATGCGCCTTGCCTTTGCAACGGCTGCCGGCGCAATAATCGGTTATGAAAGACAGATGAAGGGCCACCCGCTGGGCATCCGTACCAATGTGCTGGTATGTGTTTCCGCAACCACCGTTATGATGCTGTCAAAGGCCATGGTGGCAGAAACCTTCCGGCTGTACGGCATGATTGCAGACCCCCGTCTGGCACAGCAGGTTATCACCGGCATAGGCTTTCTGGGTGCCGGCACAATCGTCCATTCAGATTCAAATATAAAAGGCCTCACCACTGCCGCCACTGTATGGAGCGTGGGCTGTATCGGCCTTGTTATCGGTTTTGGCTGGTATTCGCTGGCTGTTCTCACCACCGGCATAGTGTTTTCTGCCCTTTTTGTAATGGACCACATTTCCAAAAAAATAGACAGAAAATCCCAGGCATACCATATCACACTTACAATGGGCCAGGACAGCGGCCAGTTCTTTGATGTTCTGGACTACCTGCGCGGCTGGGAGGTAAGCGTGGACCACGCCGAAGCCACTGTAGAGGGCGAAGGGGACAGCGCTGTCATAGAATTCCACGTAAAGGGAATGGAGCGCGCCCAGACACTGATGGACAATTTAAAGCGTATGGACGGCGTACACACAATCAGATTCAGATAAAGCAAAGGTCTGCCGGTTGGCAGACCTTCTGCTTTTTGTTACAAATTTACGGATATGTAAAGGAAATATTTACTTTTCATGATTTATGTATTATATTAAAATCAAGCAATACGTATTACAAAAAGAAAGGAATTTATTATGGCAAGATTGGTTAAAGGGGACAGATTCCCTGATTTCACAGTTGATACAGTTCTGGGCAGGGAAGTGAACAAAGGCCTGAAAATCAGCGAAATCACAGGCGGCAAACCTACAATGTTCTGGTTTCTGCGCTATATGGGCTGCACACCTTGCAGACTGGACGTACACCTGCTGACAATGAAAAAACCGGAATTTGACGCAAAAGGCGTAAACATCGTGGTTGCAATGCAGTCAAAACCGGAAATCGTTCTCCGCGATATGCTGGACGAAACCCTGCCTTTCCACCTTATCTGCGACACAGACCAGGCACTGTACAAAGCGCTGGAACTGGGCGAAAGAAAACCGGGCTGGCAGGACACAATGACAGAGGAAACCAAGGCAAAACAGCTGTACAAAAAACAGCTGATTGAAGAAATGGGCCTTGAACACGGCGAATATGAAGGCAACGAAGAACAGCGGCCAGGCTGGTTCTATATCGACGGCGATATGACAGTTATCGAAGCCCACTTCGGCAAATACACAGCAGATATGCCTCTGGCAGACGAAGCCCTGGCGAAAATCAAATAATTTTCTGTAAAAAAGAACAGCCGCAGCTGATGCTGTGGCTGTTTTTGTATGTGATTATTATTTTTATAAAATGCACAGGCTGTCCCCGTCATACAGCTGCCTGTCAAAAATCTGCTGTATTGTCAGATTGCCTGTTACTGTGGCAGAAATTTCTGCCACCAGCCTTTCCTTTTCTTCAAAAGGGCAGGTCATTATTACAGTATGGGCGGTGTCATCACACAGCTGCCACAGCCCGGAACGGTTTGTAGCGGATATTGCTTAAAATAAAATACCGGGCGGATAATATACCCTTTCAGGGCACGCGTCCGCCCGCTGTTCAAACTGTATTGATTAAAACTTTGCCGGTTAAAAAATCCTGTCTGATTATCCCTTCAGATATTCCAGAATTTCTGCGGCGTTGGTGTCCGGCTTTACCTTTGGCATCACTTTTTCTATAACGCCCTTTTCGTCAATCACATAGGTGGTGCGCACCACGCCCATGCTGGTTTTGCCGTACAGCTTTTTCTCCTGCCACACATCATAAGCCTGGATTGCCTCCAGTTCTGTATCGGAAAGCAGTACAAAAGGCAGCTCATACTTTTCTGCAAACTTCCGGTGGCTTTTTACAGAGTCCTTGCTTATGCCTATCACCACAGCGTCAATTTCCTTGAAGCCGGCATAGTTGGCCGCAAAGCCGCAGGCCTGCTTTGTGCAGCCCGGGGTGTTGTCCCTTGGGTAAAAATACAGCACAATTTTCTTCCCTGCAAAATCAGAAAGGGAAACAGGGTTGCCGTCCTTGTCCGGCAGTGTAAAATCCGGGGCTTTCATTCCGGTTTCAAGCATAGTTTTGTCCTCCGTGTTGATAAAGTTATGTCCGGCGGCGCTGGGACAGCGGCCACTTATCTGTCATCTGTTACAATATGTTTTATTTCCTTCACCGGGCTGTCCAGTTCGGTGCGGAAAAACTGTGGGTAATACCTTTCGTCGGAATGCCAGTCCAGCCACACCAGGGTTTCCCTGTCGTCGTCGGCAGTTTCCACTCCTGTTTCCACACAGAAATCCTCCGGCACTTTCATATAGAAATAAAAGGTGATTTCATACACCTGCCTGCCCATTTTGGATGGGGTAGACCCTATGAAAAAGTTTTCGTGGATAAAGCCCAGGCGGTCAATTTCCAGGGTTATGCCGGTTTCTTCCGCAATTTCGCGCACCACGCCTTGCCGGGCACTTTCACCCAGCTTCAGTCTTCCACCCAGGGAATATATATAGTCAGAGCGCAGGTTTTTCACCATCAGCACTCGGTTATCTTTTATTATTATGCCTGCCACGCGTACATTCAGCATATTTTCGCTGTCGGCAATTGTCAGGTCCATATTTTTCATAATACATATCCTTTCCTGTGGAATAGGTGCGGTTTATTCCTCACCGCTGTTTTCATCTGCAAAAGGGCAGGCCGCCTTTGTTTCCTTATCGGTTTTCACCAGGGCAATAAACCAGCCCAGACCTATTGCGGCAAGGCACACCATGCCATAGCAGATTATCAGAAAAACCACTATGCCGCTTAAATCCAGAAAACCGCTTCCGTCGCTGGTGCCATACACAAACAGCGCCCGGCAGAAAACAAGGAAAGGCACAAACAGCAGCAGTTTTTTCGCCTGGGGATTTTTTGCCCTGCGGCAGATTATATATTCCAGCCCTGCCAGCACCGCCACTGTGGCGGCCACTGCCAGATACAGTGTAACATCAGTTCCGTTTATCATCATATCTGTCTGTTCCTTGGTATTATTTAAATAAAATTCTATCACACAGGACTGTCCAGGTCAATAAAAGGCATAACAAAAAGGGCGGATAAACCGCCCTTTTCTTATTGCAATATTTTATTGGAATATAACAGACTGTATATTATTCACCGTAAAGAACAGGAATCAGTTCAGGACGGCCTTCGTTTTCCAGAATCTGTTTGAAGCTCATCTTTCTGCCGCCTGCTGGCAGGTCTGCAGCTTTCAGGTATTCCAGTGCGTATGTAGCAGCACCGGCAGCACCTTTTGCCAGAACATCTTCGTCAATGTCAAATGCCTGGTTGTGGTGAGCAGCACCAACGCCTTTTTCTTCGTTCTGCATACCAAGGAATGTAAATACGCCTGGCCACTGGAGCAGGTATCTGGAGTAGGATTCAGAAGCCATCCATGGTTCAACCAGACCTACAGAATCTGCACCGAATTCTTCTGTCAGAATCTTTCTTGCAAACTGTGCGGGGGTTGCATCGTTAACTGTGCCGTAGCCTGGCAGAGCCCATCTTGTGAATGTAGGTACGCAGTCGTATGCTGCACAGATATCTCTGATAGCTTTTTCAAATTCTCTGCGGAATGTCATACCAACGCCGTCGCGGTCAAATGTTCTCATGTTGCCAGCGAAGGACAGTTTCTGTGGGATAACGTTCCACTGTGCGCCGCCCTGCAGAGCACCGATGGAGTATGTACATGTTTCAAACGGGTTGATTTTTGCAACGCGCAGTGCCTGCATTCTCTGGTAGATAGCTACAAATGCATCCATTGGGTTGTTTGCCTGGTCAGGACGTGAGCCGTGGCCGCCTGCACCTTCAATGTCTACGCCGAATACAAATGCGCCGGCCATCATGCCGCCGTCATTGATGCCAACATAGCCTGTAGGTGCTGTTGCCAGCAGATGTGTGCCGTAAACAGAGTTGATTTCGATGCCGTTGTTTTCAATGTATGCAAAGATGTAGTCAGCACTTGCATCACTGGATGTTTCTTCGGAACGTTCGAAGCACAGGTATACTGTACCTTCAATTTCGTCTTTCTTTTCCATCAGTATTTTTGCAGCGCCCAGCAGCATCGCAATGTGGCCGTCGTGACCGCAGGAGTGCATAACGCCCGGTACTTTGGAAATACATGTTCTCTTGCCTGGCAGCAGGTTGTCAGGTGTTTCCAGAACTGGCAGAGCGTCGATATCAGCTCTCAGCATAACTGTTTTGCCGCCTTCTTTGCCCACGATTTTGGCAAGGATACCGCCGTTAGGTACTTCCACGTATTCAATGCCCATTTCTGTCAGTTCCTGGCCGATTCTTTCCAGTGTTTTGAATTCCACGCCGGAAAGTTCAGGATTTTCATGGAAATGTCTTCTCAGGCCAATGATATAGTCTTCATATTTTTTTGCGATT
>JAFQAF010000211.1 GCA_017400025.1 Oscillospiraceae bacterium | reverse complement strand
TGCACATTTGCAGCTGCAAGCTCTGCAGTGGCCTGCATTTTGGCTGCTTCCAGCTGTGAATAGGTCTTTTTCAGATTGTTTACAGTTTCTTCCATCTGTTTTTTCAGATATTCAGCCTGTTTGAGTTCCTGGGATTTTCCGTCGATTTTCGCCTGGATTGCCCGCACTGCATCAGCTGTGGCGGCGTCTATAACAGACTGTTCCACGCCCATTGCCAGCAGTTCATCCTTCAGAGCCTGTATGCCGGCTTCCATCTGTGCCCGGCCTGCCTTTGCCTGTTCGATGCCTGCTTTCAGAGCATCTGCACCGCTTTTTGTGGCAGAAATCAGACCGTTGACAGTATCAGTTCCTTTGACCTCACCTGCATCTATCATACCCTGCAGCTGCGGAACAAGGGCAGATGTACCCTCTGTAATAATATCAGCAAAAGGGGTATCGTCATAGCCTTCTGCCGCCAGTAACTGCTGCAGTGTTTCAAGGGTGGGGAGTGCCCGCTGTATATCTGCCAGCTGTGATTCCATGCCGGCAATCTGGCCGTTGAGACCTGCCAGCTGGCCGCTGAGGTCGCCCAGGGTTGTGAGCATCTGTATCTGTGCTTCATAAAGGCCGATATCCGCTGCAATTTTGTCAGCTTCGCCGGCTATGAGAATCAGCTGTGCCTGGCCGGCGTCCAGTTCTGCGGAAGCGTCTGCCATTTTTTCATAGGCTTCCTCTTCCCGGTCTTCCAGTTCCTTCTGGCCGTCACGCAGTTCGGACTGTGCCTTGTCCAGGTCTTTCTTTGTTTCGTACAGTTCCCTGTCCACTGCTTTCAGGATACTGTCATTGATATCGTCAATTTTATCCTGATTGAGGAAGATATCCACATGGTCACGGACCAGGCCGGAAACATCCACAGTGGCTACGCCGTCCAGTCTTTCAAGACGGGGGCCCAGGTCTGTTTCCACATATTCAGACAGCTGCTTTATATCCATGCCGTCCACGTCTACAGACAGCATCTGTACCGGCAGCATATCCGGATTGATTTTCATAAGTGTAGGAGACTGGACCATATCGTCCAGATAGCCTGCCACCATATCGATATTGTTGGAAAGCTCTATCATTGCAGAGTCCATATTTGTGCTGCCGCTGAACTCCATAATGATAAGGCTCAGGTTTTCGCTGGAAATACTCTGTATATTTTCCAGGCCGGAGGTGGTGGCCACCGCCTGCTCCAGCGGCTGTGTAACGGCTACTTCCACCCTTTCAGGGCTGGCACCGGGATACACTGTGTAAACCACAACGTAAGGCAGGTCCATAGCCGGCAGCAGGTCTGTGTTCAGTTCAAAGAAAGAAACCACGCCCAGCACCAGCACCATGATAACGCCTACCAGAACGGTGAATGGCTTTTTGATACTGTACTTTGTCATAAATACTCCTTGAATATATGTAATATATTTAAAACAACTTTAATCCGACCAAGTGGTCGGACATTAAAATAATACTATACAATAATAAAAATATCAATGTATTTAGCTTTTTTTCACAATAGTTTTACAAACCGTTTTACACAAAACGGCAAAGTGTAATATATGTTTGCAGGCCATACACAACAAAAGAGGATGCATTGTCTGCACCCTCTTTACACCCGGAATACCCGGTGAACTGTTCAGTTTTATCTATACGGTTTCCACCTGTGCCAGCTGTGCGTAAAGGTCCACATTTGACATAAGCAGCTGATGGCCGGAAAGCACCTTGTCAAAATCAAATTTGCGCAATGCGGTAACCAGTTTTGCGTGGCTGTCTGCATAGTACAGCGGTTTTTCCGGCAGCAGGTCTTCGTAATGTATATCCCCCAGGAAAATGCATTTTTCTTCCGGAATATAGGCCACTGCACAGTCATAGCTGTGGGAGTTTTCCACCGCTTTCAGCTTTACTGTAACGCCGCCCAGGTCAATTTTCAGCCTGTCTGTATATTCCACAGAGGCTGTGGCGATTTTAATCAGGCTTTTGTCCGGATATTCGTCATTGATATGTGGATATGAGAAAGCCAGGTCTTCACCTGTGGATATTCTCTGTTTCATCTCTTCGTCAGACCAGCCCCAGTCCTGCATTCTGCGCAGCAGCTCATTGGTCCGCTTTGTGGCAAAGGAAGTAACCCCCTGCAGATGTGCCAGGCCGTATGTATGGTCCCAGTGCCAGTGTGTCAGCACACAGAGGTCCGGCTTTGGCAGGCCGTTTTCCTCCAGCTGTTTTAAGAACATTTCCACGTGGCGGCCGCTGGCACCGGAGTCCAGCATAAGGGTATGCTTTTCGCCGATTACCAGACCAATGGTACACCAGTCATTTTTTTCATAGTGAGGCAGATAATACAGCCTGTCCGAAACTTTCACCAGCTTCAGTTCAATATTTTCCATAAATTATTTCACCCCTGAAATATTTATTATATATTTTATATACTTTTATATAACTATTTTACATCCAGCCAGTATCTCTGGCCTGTTTTTGTCACGCCGCCGCGGATTACGCTCACCTCGTCACCGAATGTGCCGCCGGCGTTGAGGATTGTTTTTGCACTGGCGATGTTTTCTTCCAGACAGCATATCAGCAGGCTGGAAATACCCAGCTTTGCGGCTTCATCGTTTATCATTTTCAGCATCTGCCGTCCATAGCCGTGGCCACGGTGGGCAGGCACCACACCATAGCCTACGTGGCCGCCGTAACGTGCCAGGCCGGTGTTGAGAAAATGGCGCAGTTCTATTGCACCCAGAATTTCCTCGCCTTCTGTGAGAAACCACAGTGTGCTGTTTACCAGCAGGCGCGGCGGGTCTTTTTCCATAGTTTCCACAAGCTGTGCAAACTCTGCCATATCCCCGGTGTATTTCTGTAAAGTGGACGGTATTATCTCTTCACCCTGCCACCCTGCAGTGAATCTGTCCAGGGCTTCCTTTGTAACAGAATCTGTCTTTTTTAACTGCAAAGCCATAATACTTCTCCTTTCAGAACAGTGTTCAGCTTGATTTTAATATAAATCAGATTTTTTTGCAATAATTAATCCTTGCACCCAAGTATGTTTTAACAGGCAGTTTTCCAATGTTCAAGGGGAAATTTAACATTATGCGGTACAAAAAAATTTTTTTGTGATACAATAAAACAAAAACATACTTCAAGGAGAATTTATATGAATATTGCTCTCAGTGAAAGATTGCAGGCATACCTGGAAGAAAACAGGCAGTTCCATTATGACACCACAGTGGAACTGGCACAGATACCTGCACCGTCCAACAAAGAAGAAAAGCGTGCACAGTGGGTAAAGGAATATTTTGACCGCTACGGCGGCACAGACAGCTATATAGACAGTGCCCTGAACTGTGTGCTGCCGCTGAACTGTGAAGGCTGTGATGAAATAGTGGTATTTATGGCCCACACCGACGTGGTTTTCCCGGATGAAACACCGCTGCCGCTGGAAGTGCGTGACGGCAGAATCTACTGCCCGGGCATAAGTGACGACACCGCCAACGTGACAGCCCTGCTGCTGATTGCACGCTACATACTGGAAAACAGGCTGACACCGAAAACCGGCCTGCTGATTGTGGCAAACAGTGGTGAGGAAGGGCTGGGCAATCTGAAAGGCAGCCGCCAGATAATGGAAGACTACAAAGGAAGAATAAAGGAATTCATCTCCTTTGACGGCACCTTCGGCTTTGTGTGCAACGATGCCGTGGGCAGCCACCGCTACAGCGTGGAAATAAAGACCGAAGGCGGCCACAGCTACGGCAACTTCGGCAACAGAAACGCCATAGCCTTCCTGGCCTCTATGATAAATACATTATATACAATAAAAGTTCCGCCTATGGGCAAAACAACCTACAACGTGGGCACAATTGAAGGCGGCACCAGCGTGAACACCATTGCCCAGAACGCAAAAATGCTGTATGAATACCGTTCTGACAATATGGAAAGTCTGGCCATAATGGAAAAATTCTTCAATTCCGTATGCGAAAGCTACCGCAGCATGGGTGTGGAAGTGAACGTGGAAATTCTGGGCAAACGCCCCTGCAAAGGCGCTGTGGACGAAGAAGCCCTTGCACAGCTGACTGAAACCGCAAAGGAAATCAGCTATGCATTCACCGGCATCAGATGCGGCACCGGTGCCAGCAGCACAGACTGCAACACTCCGCTGAGCCAGGGCGTGCCTGCTGTATGCCTGGGCCTGTGCCGGGGACGGGGCGCGCACACCCGCGGTGAATGGCTGGAAATTGCCAGTCTGCCGGTGGGTGCAAAGATAGCAGGCGCATTTATAGGCCGCTACTTTGATATTTTTTAAACAATGTTTTCCCAAAGAAAACTCTGTTTTATTTTTGATTAATCGATAAATTTATGTAAAATTTAAGCAAAAATGAATAAAGTATTAACAAAACATAATAGCAATATTTAATTTGCACAAAAAAAATCTACAGTTTTAATCAAACTGTAGATTTTATTTCTGGTATCTTTTCTTATCGCTAAATTTATAGTACAATGACATCAAATGAAGTGGCTTTACCTGCCACGAAAAAACGAAAGGACAAGGTAAACAATTATGGCATATTCAAAATTCGCAAGAAGATATGACTTCGAAACAGTTATGGACCGTCGCGGTCTTGACTCCACAAAATGGGACATGATTCCAATCCCAGGCGCAACAGTTGAAGAAGGCTTCTCACACATTCCAATGTGGGTTGCTGACATGGACTTCCCAACAGCTCCATGCGTAATCGACGCTATCCAGGCTCGTCTGTTCGCTTCCCCAGCTATGGGTTACTTTGGTCTTGAAGGCACAGGTTTCTACGATGCTATCAAAAAATGGCACAGAGAAAGAAACCATGTTGAAATCGAAGACAACGATGTAATCTCCTACGAAAACTCCGTTCTCGGTGGTGTTTCCAACGTTATCCGCGTTTACACAAACGAAGGCGATCCAGTTCTGCTGCACAGCCCAACATACATCGGCTTCACAGGTACAGTTAACGCTGCAAAACGTACAATCGTTCTGTCCGAACTCGTTAAAGACGAAGAAGGCACATACAGAATGGACTTCGAAGATATGGAAAAGAAAGTTGTTGAAAACAACATCAAAGTAGCTATCTTCTGTAACCCTCATAACCCAACAGGCCGTGTTTGGGAACCATGGGAAATCCAGGCATTCGTAGAACTGATGGTTAAACATGACGTTAAGATCATCTCCGACGAAATCTGGTCCGACTTCATCATGGAAGGTCACCACACACCAGCATGGTCAGTTTCCGAACTGGCTAAAGACAAAGTATCTGCAATGTACGCATGTACAAAAACATTCAACCTTGCAGGTCTCGTAGGTGCATACTCTGTTATCCACAACAAAGAATGCCGTGAAAAATGCCGTGAACTGGCAGCTCAGACACACTACAACCAGCCAAACATCCTGTCTGTACACGCTCTCGTAGGCGCTTACAACGAAGGTGCTGAATATGTTGACAAACTTCTCGACGTTATCAGAAGCAACCAGCAGCATGCTTACGATGTAATGCAGACATGGGGCGGCCTCGTAACAACACAGAAACCACAGGGTACATACGTAATGTTCCTTGACTGGACAAAATTCTGTGAAGAACGCGGCAAAACAATGGACGAAGTACTGAAAAAATGTGTATCCGTTGGCGTTATCTGCCAGGACGGCCGTCCATTCCATGGTCCATGCCATGCTCGTTTCAACTTCGCTTGCCCACACAGCTCCGTTGTTGAAGCATTCGACAGACTTACAAAATACGTTATCAACGCTGAATGGTAATCTGTTGACCCAAGTCAATACCTTGAGAGGTGCGCAAAAGCGCACCTCTTTTTTTTTTGTATTTTTTTCTCACGGCAGCTGTTTTTTTATAGATTTTTGTTGTCAATAGGCTTTTGTAAAAATTTGGTGTAATTATTCTTTTAAAAGTGCACAAAAATTTTCAACTTAATTAATCAATTTGTAGATTTTTCCTTTTATCTATTCACAAAGCAATGCTATTGGAGTATAATTCTAAATGAACAGTACCGCCCAAAAAATTCTGCGGTACAATTACGAAAGGATGGTATACTACCATGGCATATTCAAAATTCGCAAGAAGATATGACTTCGAAACAGTTATGGACCGTCGCGGTCTTGACTCCACAAAATGGGACATGATTCCAATCCCAGGCGCAACAGTTGAAGAAGGCTTCTCAC
>JAFQAF010000210.1 GCA_017400025.1 Oscillospiraceae bacterium | reverse complement strand
ATACTCATTGGAAACGGATTCGGCTTCTGGAAAACCATTCCTATTTCTTTTCTCAGACTGTTGACATCCACCTCCCTGCCGAATATGTCCGCACCGCCGTAGCGGATGTCACCTGTTATTTTTACTCCCGGAATAAGGTCATTCATTCTGTTGAGGGTTTTCAGAAAGGTGGATTTGCCACAGCCTGACGGACCGATAAGAGCTGTAATGCTTTTTTCAGGGATTTCTATGTTTATATTATTCAAAGCCTTGTGGTCACCATACCACAGGCTCATATCTTTAACTGTGATTATATTACTCATATACTTCTCCTTTTTGCAAAGTGTTTCTGTACAAGTGATGCGGCAAAGTTGATTATAACTGTCAGCACCATAAGGATAGCCGCGATGGCAAATGCCACGCCGAATTCGCCCTCTTCTTTTGCATATACATAGAGCGCCACTGTAAGTGTGGCACCAGGTGCTTTAAGCCCCGAAATAATACCATTTACCGCGTGAGCAAAACCTGCTGTGAAAAGCAATGCTGCAGATTCGCCAAGTATGCGGCCTACTGACAAAATACATCCGGTGATAACACCGTCTACACAGCCGGGCAGAACCACTGTTCTGACTACACGCCATTTGCCTGCACCCAGACCAAAAGCGCCTTCACGATAGGATTGCGGCACAGTTTTCAGACTTTCCTGTGTTGTTCTCATAATTGTGGGCAGATTCATAATAACCAATGTCAGTGCACCCGCCATAAGACAGGTACCCATACTGTTGGAAAACAACAGCATACCCACCAGACCGTAGATGATAGAAGGAATGCCAGACAGGGTTTCTGCGGCATATTCAATAACCGCAACCACCTTTTTATTTGATGCATATTCGGTAAGATAAATTGCTGCACCAACACCCAGAGGCAATACAATCAGCAATGTTGCAACTACAATATATACAGTGTTCAGAATATCCGGCAGAATACCGATTTTTTCTGTCAGATAACTTGGCTTGGTAGATAAAAGTTCCCATGTGATATTTGGTACTCCCCGGGATAAAACATATACAATAAGAAAAAGCACCAGAGCAGCTGTAAGCCCAACCGATATCAGCATCAGTGTTTTCATAAGCATTTCGTAGCGTTTTCTTTTTGGTGATAATGATTGATTCAACATAGTTTATTCCTTTTCTTTTTTGAGAAAGAAGTTCAATGTCACATTTATAAGCATAATAAACAGGAACAGAACCAAGGCTATGGAGAACAGTGCCTGTCTCTGCAAACCGCTGGAATAGGACATTTCACTGTATACTGCAGTAGTGAGAAAACGAACACTCTGAAACAGGGAGTCCGGCATATTTGGCACATTGCCTGCAACCATCATAACTGCCATTGCTTCACCGATGGCACGGCCTACACCCAGCACAACCGCTGCTGCGATACCGCTTCTGGCGGCAGGTACAGAAACCCTGAAACAGGTTTCCACAGGTGTTGCACCCAGGGCAAGTGAGGCATCTTCATACTCTTTAGGGACAGCATCCAGTGCCGTTACAGACATTTTGATAATTGACGGCAGAATCATAATTGCAAGAACAACAATAGCCGCCAGCAAACTTGCACCGTCCGGTACATTGAACACTTTTCGTATACCGGGTACAAGCACAAGCATACCCACCAGACCATATACAACAGATGGTATACCGGCCAGCAGGCTTACCGCAGTCTGCATAGCTGATTTAACCTTTGGTGACGCCATTTTGGAAAGATAAACAGCTGTCATAAAGCCTACCGGCACACCGATTGCTATTGCACCGGCTGTACCATAGATACTTGTAAGAATAAAGGGCATTATGCCGTATTTCGGCTCCCGTGCAGTGGAAGCCCATTCCCTGCCCAGCAGAAAATCTGCAAGACCTATTTCCCGGATTGCCGGAATACCCGATATTACCAGATAAACTGTAATCAGCAGTACACAGCCTACAGTAATCAGCCCCAGCACCAGAAAGATGCCATGAATAATCTTTTCAATCAGTTGATTTCTCTTCATTGTCTGTCCTCAAAGCAGAATAGCGGCGTTTTCCCCGGCCGCCTTATCTGCGAATTTACTCAGTTTGCAGGAACTACACCGGCTGCAGAGATGATTTCATTTGCAGCGGCTGATGTGATGTAATCAAAGAAGCTCTGTGCAGATTCAGTAAGTGGTGTATCTGCTTTAGTTACCAGTACAAATGGTCTCTGTACCACATAACTGCCGTCTTTGATGTTTGCCTCTGTTGCGGCTACACCGTCAACTGTTACAGCTTTTACTGTGTCTTTTACTGATGCAACTGATGCATAACCGATTGCACCCGGGTTCTGGGACACTGTGGTGATAACGTCACCTGTGGAAGTGAGTTCCTGGCGGTATTTGCAGGCATCTT
>JAFQAF010000209.1 GCA_017400025.1 Oscillospiraceae bacterium | reverse complement strand
AGGGTCCAGTGTTGCAAACAGCATATCTTTTTCAAAAATATCACTGCCGGTCAGGGCATTCAGCAGGCTGGATTTGCCCACGTTTGTATAGCCTGTCAGCGCCACTATAGGCACATCGTTTTTCTTTCTTGCTGTGTTCAGAAGATCACG
Organism: Oscillospiraceae bacterium; assembly: GCA_017400025.1. The sequence goes on along the minus strand of JAFQAF010000209.1, from coordinate 5,048 downwards.
GCGTTTTTCCACCCGGGCCAGTTTCTGCTTGATAAGGTCAATTCTGCCCTGGATATATCTGCGGTCCAGCTCCAGTTTGGTTTCACCGCCGCAACGGCGTGCACCGCCGCCGCCACCGCCGCCGCCACCCTGGCGAGACATGGAAACACCCACACCGGAAAGACGGGGCAGTCTGTAGCGCAGCAGAGCCAGCTCTGTCTGCAGCTTGCCTTCGCTGGTGGTAGCCCTGCGGGAAAAGATTTCCAGTATCAGCATAGTCCTGTCGATTACCTCTATGCCCAGATAATCGGAAATATTCCTTATCTGGCTGCCGGTCAGCTCACAGTCAAAGACACACAGCTCTATTTCATTGGCGTCAGCCAGCTGCTTTGCCTCTTCCAGCTTGCCTTCCCCCAGATAGTATTTGTTTTCCGGGTTGTCCTTGCGCTGCACCACGCTGAACAGCACCTCCAGCTCTGCGGCTTCGCACAGGGCTGTCAGTTCACGGATGGAATCTTCCATATTGTATTCGCCTGTGTCAACAGCCGCTAACATGGTTTTTGTATACATATAGTTCCTGCTTTCTTTTTTATATTGATTTCAGATTGGCTTCCGGCATACAGCAGGCAGAGTACCTGCCCTTCAACACCTGCAATATTCCGGGTGGTTTCATAAAATTATTTTTTTCTTGGTTATATGCCCCTATCCCACTTTATTTTTTCACATATATATGATAAACTATTGAATTATAAAGGAGATGATATGAATGTTTTGTCCAAGATGCGGACGCCTTGTGGGAGAAGCTGCCAATTTCTGCGGTGGCTGCGGTCTGCCAAAGGCTGAAATTATAAGAATAAACAATGAAAGACAGCAGCAGATGGCCACACCTGCTGTACCGCCTGCTGAAGAAATGAATAACGTGGATATAACTGAACTCAACGCTACCGTTTCCCAGCTGGAAAATGACCTGAACGGCACTGCTCCTGTTACAGATTATACCACAGACACTGCAAAAGATACAACAGAGGATGTTTTCACTCCTTCTGATTTTATACGGAATGAAATCGCACAGGAAAAAGCAGCAACTGAAGGAAACCCATACGCCGGTCAGTCTGAATACAGTGCGAATGCTCCACAGCGGCCACAGTACAGCTACACACAGAAAACAGAAAGCTATACCGCCCCTGCACAGCAGTCTGTTTCTGCCTGGGACGGTGAAGATGAAAAGGAAGAACCGCTGACAACAGTTGACTTTATATGGATGATGCTGATTTCCTCCATTCCTTTTGTAGGTCTTTTCTATCTGATTTATCTGGGCTTTATCCAGACTGAAAGCAAAACAAAAGCTTCCTTTGCCCGTGCCACATTTATCATCAGCATATTTGCATTCCTGATGGTATTTGTATTTATGGCAGGCCTTTTTGCCACACAGATAGCAATGTTCTATTAAAATATTTCAAGCAAAAACACCGCTTTCAAAGCGGTGTTTTGTTATTTTGTGTTTAATTATTACTTTTTGTAATATTTTCTACAGTCTGCAGGGCAGACTGTGCTTCTGAAAGTGTGTTGTATCTGCCGATTACCCTGGGCTTCAGGGTTTCCACATCGGCATAAATATAGTATTTACTGCCCACCTGCTCAATCCTCATACCGGTGACAGTATGGGGCTGTCTTTTGTGGGCATCGGTTTTTGTCAGCAGTTTTCTCCACATGGTATCACCTACTTGATTTTAAGAAAACGTTTCAGTCTGTAATCAACGTATGTAAAGCAGTTTACAAACATTTTCCATTCAACCCACAGGTAGTTGGGCAGGTTTTTCCAGCGGAATTTCAGCTTCTGCAGGTCCTTTCTCATACGGAAAGCGTTTTTTGTTCCTTCCATAAGTTCCTTGTGGAAACCGTTGTGGCGGAACATAAGATATTTTGGCACAAAACCGATAAGTATAAACGGCAGATTGAACAGCAGCATAAGCAAAGGCTGGTTTTTGTACAGCAGCAGGGCTGTGTTCTGGCCGGATTTTATAGCCTTGAAAGCATTGTAGCGGCCGCCGGTTGTGGCTGAGCAGATATGGTAACATCTTGCTTTCGGATTGTAGATATTTTTATAGCCCCGGTTGTTTGCTCTCCAGCCCAGGTCCACATCTTCGCCATAGGCAAAAAATGCTTCCTCAAAATAGCCTATTTCATCAAGGATGCTTCTTCTGTACAGTGCGGCACCGCCACAGGCAGAGAAGATTCTTTCCTGTTTCTGATAGCGTGTCCAGTACAGGCCGTCACCGCGTTTGCAGGTCCAGCCGAAAAGCGGCACATAGTCACCGGCATCATCTGCCAGGTCCCTGTTGAAATGCTGTATCATCAGACTGCCCACAGAAAAAATCTGGGGGTCTGAATCAGCCACACGCACCAGTTCCTTCAGCCAGTCCGGCTCTGCAAAGGCATCATTGTTGAACATAACCACATATTCAGCATGGCTTAAACGTATACCCTGATTTACAGCCGGTGCAAAACCCAGGTTTTCCTCGTTCACAATCACACGCAGGTTTTCAAATCTTGTGGCGCACTCTTCTATAATGGCCATAGAGCCGTCTGTGCTGGCATTTTCTATTACAATAATTTCATATTCTTCGTCAAAATTCTGGTTGATGCAGCTGTCTATACAGTCTTTCAGCCATTTTTCGCCGTTTAAATTCGGGAATATAATGCTTGCTTTCATAAGCACCTCTGTCAAATATAATATCTTATATTATTGTAATATATTAGCAGTAAATCGTCAAATACTTATATTGTATATAATCCTGCCTGCAGTAAATCTGCAAACAAAAAAGCCGCCGTGAGGCGGCTTTAAGTAATTGAAAAATCAATTAAGCTTTGTAAGCGATAGCTTCGATTTCCAGTTTAGCACCCTTTGGTACTGCAGCTACCTGGAAAGCAGAACGTGCTGGGAATGCACCTTCAAAGAATGTTGCGTAAACTTCGTTCATTGCTGCGAAGTCTGCGATGTCAGCCAGCAGAACTGTTGTTTTAACAACGTCAGCCATTGTGTAGCCTTCGGATTCCAGAATGCTCTTGATGTTTGTCAGAGACTGTCTTGCCTGGTCTTTGATGTCATCAGATGGGAAGTTGCCTGTTGCTGGGTCAACTGGAAGCTGGCCGGAAACATAGATTGTTTTTTCTGTTTTGATAGCCTGTGAGTATGGGCCGATAGCTGCTGGAGCGTTTTCGCTGTAAACTACTTTTTTCATTGTAATCAGATCCTTTCGTTTTTCAACACCTTTGGTGGTGCTTCTTTACTATTACAGTATACCATTTTTGTAAAGCTTTTTCAATAGAGAGTAATAAATATACACAAAAAAGGACCCTGCTTTTGCAGGGCCCAATTTTTTAGTGATTTACTATATTCGAATATTCTGTAGAGAATTAGTCGAGGTCGTAAGAAACTGTCATATGTACAGCACCGGATTTCTTTCTCATCATAGCGTAGCTAAGAGCAACAACAAATGTAGCAACGTTGATGATAACGATTGTCATTGTTGTACCGGAAACGTTCATGTAGAACTGTACAAGAATTACAGCGATACCAGCCCACAGACAGCCTTTGAATACGCCGTCGGAAACGTGGAATGGAGATTTTGCCCACTGTTCTGGGAACATTTTTGGCAGTTTCATGATACCGTATGTCAGGATAACGTTCTGTACGTTACCGATGATCAGAACCAGCTGACCCAGCTGGTCTACGTCGAGACCGAAGAGGATAGCAGCTACGTTGATTACGTAGAAGATTGTCAGCAGGATGTAAGGGATACCATATTTGTTCAGTTTGCCAAGACCTGCTGGGAGCCAGCCGTCTTCGATAGACTGAAGCAGAGGTTTTGTAACCCAACCCAGGGAAGCATTCAGTGTTGTACCAAGAGCGAAACAAGCACCGCCGATAACGAAGATGTAGTAAGCCCATGCTGGCATGATAGCTTTAGCGATAACGGAAAGGTTACCAGCAGCCATAACTTCTTCAGCTGGGAGGATACCACCGATACATGTAGCAATCAGAGCGTACAGAGCAGCAACACCCAGTGTGGAGATAACGATAACAACTGGGATATCTTTCTGTGGGTTGATAGCTTCAGCAGAGTAGTTAACGATGATTGTAGCACCACCTGTAGCAAATGTCAGGAAGGATGCAGCCTGGAGCAGACCTGTGATACCGTTAGCGATCAGAGGTGTGCCGTCAAAGCCAGGTGTTGTGAAGTAACCTGACCAGTGAACTCTTGGAAGACCAAAAGCTGTGAACATCAGCAGAGCAACAACCAGAACGTAGAACATGTAGTCCTGGATTTTAGCCATCTTTTCTGTACCCATAAGGTTCAGGATGTAGAAAGCTGTGAAGATAACTGCTGTTACGATTGTATCCATACCCTGCAGTGCTGGAATCAGAGAGAGCAGGTAGGATGTAAAGCCGATTGCGTACATAGCCAGTGAGCAGTTGGAAATAAAGTAAGTAATTGTGTAGAAACCTGCGAATGTTTCGCCTACAAACAGAGCTGCCTGTGAGTACATACCACCTTTGAGGGATACTACTGAAGAGTAGAATACTGTTGGGATAGCACCGAATACTGTAAAGATAGCAGCGATCATGAATGCGATGTTAACTGAACGACCAGTCATACCGAGAGCGGAAATGGACATAACCATAACGCCAGCACCGATGATCTGACCTACAGCCATAGACATCAGGTTACCACGGGTAAGAACTTTTTTGAGTTCCTGTGTTGATGTAGCCATAAGATTTTTTCTCCTTCAATTTAATGAAATATCTATTATAACGGGCAACTATCACCAGTGCTGCCCGAAACAATACAAAACCCTGTATTTTTGTGAAAAATTCCAAAAAATACATTTGTTTTTCAATCAAACACAACAATTTCAACAACTGTGTTCAATCAGCAAACATTATTATATTTATGAAGGCTGTAAAAGTCAATAAGTTTTGTAATAATTTATTCATATTTTATCTTAGTTTTACGCTTATTTTACTTAACTTTTACTTTGTAAAATCAATATATCAACAATAGTGT
>JAFQAF010000208.1 GCA_017400025.1 Oscillospiraceae bacterium | reverse complement strand
AGGAAAAAACCGGCCGCCTGGACGATGGGGATATAGCCAGAATGAACCGGGCGCTGAACATCAGCTTCGGCCTTGGGGGTACTTATTGACAGCAGAATTGAAAATGCAAAGCAGAATATACAGAAAAAACCGGTCTGGATTTACAGACCGGTTTTTCTGATAAATTATACTTGCTTTAACTGTATTGTTCAATCGGACCGGCATATCTGCCGTGAACAGTGTGCCCGGGGGCGGTTTGCCTTTGTATAATGGGTAAAGCTTCGACTTTTCCCGGGCTTATTCCACCACTTCGCCACACAGCACCACCCTTCCTTCGTCAGGGCATTTCACACAGAAACGCTGTGCCTTGCCCTCGCCCCGGTCCAGTATTGCTCCGTTTTTCAGACTGAACACATAGGGGTAGGCGGCGTGCCACAGTTCGTGGCAGATTGGCGGGCACAGGTCTTCCACTGTAAATGTATCGCCTTTTTTGCAGTATCCGCTGCGGCAGCGGCTTTCTGTTACGGTCAGTTTTATTTTCATATCAGGCCTCCGTGGGGTGTTTCTGTGCTGATTATACCATATTCCCGGCGGCTGTGTCACTTCTGTGGGTGGATTTTTGCTTATGCAGGAGATTTCGCAGATTTTTTTCCGTGATTAATATGGAAATAATTGCTAATATGTAATTGTCAGATACAGACCAGAGCAAGTGTATGAAAAAAAGCAGGGCACAGCCTGCTGTATACACTGCGGTGCGCGCGGAATACCGCAGGCGTATGCCGGCCTGCCAATGACACCAATGGTAAATCGCCGAAAGCGATGGGGTTCTAATCCCCTCAGATTAAGCATAGAAATATGCCCACAGCTTTCAGTAAAAAAGCAAGACAAAGAGTAATTCCCCGGCAGGGTACAGCCCCGGCTGTACACACTGCAGCTTTCTGCCGGCCCTGCCCCGGCACGGATACCGCCCCAGCGTAATGCAGGCCAGCCACGGCCCGCCTGCACACCGCGCGGCTCAAGCACCGGGCCGCCTGCAGACAGCGGGGAATTACACAGCGCAATCAACTGCCGATGGAGGTATTTATATATGAAAAAAATTGTTATCAACGAAAATCAGAGAGGTCTTCTCTTTAAAAACGGAAAATTCCGGAAAGTTCTGCCTGCAGGCAGATACACACTGTGGGGCAACCGGACAGTGGAAGTACATAATATGGACAAGGCTGTGAACAGCTCTGTTTCAAATCTTTCCCGGCTTATGCAGAACAAAGCCTTTGCAGACCGGGTGGCATTTGTACAGGTGCCGGACGACACAGTGGCACTCCATTATGTAAACGGCAGGTTTGCCTCCCTTCTGCCAAAGGGTGTACACGCTTTCTGGTCTGAATATGACAGCCACGAATTTGTGCTGACAGACATCACAGACCCGGAAGTGCCTGCCACACTGCCAAAATCCATTTTCTCCAGAATACCTATGATGTACTACACAAAAATCACAGTGGAGCCGTGGCGGAAAGCCCGCCTTTACCTTGACGGCGTTTTCTCCCGCCTGCTGGAGCCGGGCACATACTATTTCTGGAAAAACGGCACAGATATCACAGCAGAAACCGTGGATACACGCCTGCTTGCCCTTGATATCAGCGGCCAGGAAATGCTTACAGCAGACAAGGTGACACTGCGCATCAATTTTGTGGCAAACTACAGAATCACAGATTATGTACGCATTGCAGAAATTGACAATTACCGCGAACAGATACGTCTGGCCGCCCAGCTGGCACTGCGCCGGTACACCGGCCGCTTCAGACTGGACGAACTGCTGGAAAACAAACAGCAGCTGGCAGACTTTGTGTTCCGGGCGCTGAAAGAAAAGGAAACTGCCCTTTTTGTGCAGTTTGCAGATGCTGGCGTAAAAGATATTATACTCCCGGGTGAAATCCGTGATATAATGAACACAGTGCTTATTGCCGAAAAACGTGCCCGGGCCAATGTTATCACACGCCGTGAAGAGGTGGCCTCCACCCGCTCACTGCTGAACACAGCCCGTCTTATGGACGAAAACCGGACACTTTACCGCCTGAAAGAGCTGGAGCTTATTGAAAAAATCAGCTCCAACGTGGGCAATATCACCCTTACCGGCAGCGGTGATATCCTGGCACAGCTTACAGGCCTGGTGAAAAACAGACAGCAGGCTGACTGATACCGCCCCGGCGGCTTTCAGCCTGAACAGTAAACCGAAACTAAAAAGCTACGGAAAGGAGAATTCCCGTGACAGAGATAAAAGGCATACACAACACTGCCATAGTATACGCTTCCCTGCTGGAGGAATCCGCCGCCGCACAGATAAAGGCCGTGTGTGACGAAGCAGCTTTTGCAGGCAGCAAAATCCGCATTATGCCGGACGTACACGCCGGTATGGGCTGTACCATAGGCACAACCATGACCATCACAGACAAGGTGGTGCCCGGTATGGTGGGCGTGGATATAGGCTGCGGTATGGAAACAGTACAGCTGGCAGAAAAGGAAGTGGACTTTGCCGCCCTTGATAAAGTTATCCGCACACATATCCCCTCCGGCCGCGATGTGCGCAAAACACACCACCGGTACAATTCCCGGATAGACCTTACCCGGCTGAAATGTGCAGACAAGGTAAACCTTGCCAGAGCCCGCAGAAGCATAGGCACCCTTGGCGGCGGCAACCACTTTATAGAGGTGGATAAAGACGATGAGGGCAATCTCTATCTTGTGGTCCATTCCGGCAGCCGCCATATAGGCAACGAGGTGGCACAGTATTACCAGAAGCAGGCCGCAGAACAGCTGGCCGGCGTAGCAGACTGCCAGATTACAGACCTTGTGCAGCAGATGAAGGCAGAGGGCCGCCACAAAGAGATAGAAAAAACCATAAAGAAACTGAAAAAGGAAAAAACAGCACAGCTGCCAATCCACCGTGACCTTGCCTATGTGACCGGCAGCCTGTTTGATGACTATATCCACGATATGAAGCTGATACAGCAGTTTGCCCATCTGAACCGCCTTGCCATGGTGCAGGTGATAATGGAAAAACTGAACCTTACGGAAACAGACCGCTTCACCACCATACACAACTATATTGACACAGACAATATGATACTGCGCAAAGGTGCGGTGGCCGCAGAAAAAGGCCAGAAGCTGCTGATACCAATCAATATGCGTGATGGCTCATTTATCTGTGTGGGCAAAGGCAACCGGGACTGGAACTGCCCTGCACCCCACGGCGCAGGCCGTATCATGAGCCGCAAAAAAGCCTTTGAAACCCTTTCAATGGAAAAATACAGGCAGGAAATGGCTGGTATCTACACCACCAGTGTAAACCGTGCCACCCTGGACGAAAGCCCTATGGCATACAAGCCGGCAGAACAAATCATCAGCCATATCGCCCCTACCGCCCGGGTGATAAAGCAGATAAAGCCGGTGTACAACTTCAAGGCGGCGGAATAAAATCAAAACTGCCAGCATAGCCGGTGCTGTTTCTACGCAAAACAAAAGTCAGGAATTGCTTCCTGACTTTTTTATATATTCAGTTTTTTCTGCCTTTTCAGTCTGTTTACCATCAGGTCAACAAACTTTTGAGGTTCTGTCACCTTTACAAAAGGCCCGAAGCCCAGTATCCTTATCAGTATTTCGGTTTCGTCATCTCTGTCATACCATATGGTCAGCCTGTAGGTATTTTCCCCGGTTTTCTCCGCCTGCTTTTCAAAATGTGCAAAGTGCAGCATCACCCTTTCCAGGGCGTTCCTTTCGTCGGTCAGTTCAATTGTCACATACTTTGTGCGGTTATGGCTGCCTGCAGCTGCCGGTCTGTATTCGCCGCTGTATCTGCTGCAGCTTACTATCCTGCCCAGGTTCACTGTAAACGGCACTGTGCCGCCTTTACCCACCAGGCGGAATTTATCGTCTTTTTCAGAATACTCCAGATAATCCGGCATCACAGTCAGTTTTACTGTGTTGCCGTTTTTGTTCAGGGTGTGTATTTCCAGAGGAAACTGCTCTTTTATGGCCTGCATAATCAGACGGAAATTTTCAATATAGGCACTGTCTGTGAAACTGTCCCCGTCAGAGTAGCTGTCAAAGAACACAAAGTCATCTTCTGTAAACAGAGGCATCACATCTTCAAGGGCAGGGAACTCCGCCCCGAAAAGCTGTATGCGTTTGTCCATACTTACAGCTTTCAGCCAGCGTTTTTCCATATCCGTCAGCGGTATGGAGGGGCTGTGCTTTATGGCTGTGCTGCCGTCTTTATTTATCAGCTGCCATCTGTTGCTTTTTATGGCAGGCATAATTTCCAGCACACTTTCGGAAAAGGCATTTTCTGCTATGATTTTTTCCATTTCGCTGTCTGTCACCGGTTTTTCAATGGCGCAGGCCAGTATTTTTGCCACTGTGGAATAGTATACGCTGAATATTTCGCTGAAAATCATGCTCATTCCTCCAGTCCGTACAGCCTGTACATATCCTCCAGGTCTTTCCTGAAGGATTTGTCCAGTTCTTTGTTTTCAAAATTTATATAGCCTATTCGGCAGATAAATGTCCTTATCCAGGGGATCATTTCGCGGCTGTCATACACATCGGCGGTGAAAACTGCTGTGTTGCTGTCTGCCATTTTTACTGTGCCGCAGCGTTTTTCCCTTTCAAGGCGGCGGGGTATGTGCTTTTCCTCATCGGTGAAAACCACACTGAATTCCACTCTTTCGGTCCTGCCGTCATTGCGGCAGTTTGCACCCCATATATGTTTCTGCATTTCTGCCAGTTTCCGGCGCAGCGGGCCAAAGTTTTCTGCCTTTTCTGCAACGGTGATTCTGTCTATGTAGTCCAGGCGGAAAGCGTTTATATCCCCGTTTTCCCTTGCGGCCATCAGATACTGCCTGCCGCCAGCGGTGCTGATAAATATTTTCAGCGGCGTCAGTACCAGCTTCTGTGCAAGGCCGCCTGACCTGGAGATTATTTCTGCCTGCACCTTTTTCTGCCGGGATATTGCGCACAGTGTCATATACATTATTTCGCTGTCCAGCGCCTGGGTGATGTAGTGGTGTTTGAAACGGAATATACTGCTGTGGTCCTCCAGTCTGTCCAGCATAAAAGAACCTGTCACACCGGCAGGGCTTATTTCGGAAAAATAGTCCAGCACGTCCACCAGGCCGTTTATATCCCGGTTTTCACAGCGGCTGTATACAGTGCTGCGGCCCTGCTTTTCTGCCTTTATCAGCCCGGCATTTATATATTCCTTCAGTTTTTTGCGCAGGGTGCTTTCGTCAAATGCCAGGGGCAGGTCAAAATCAGCCAGGTAGTCAGAGTATATTTTCTCTGTCAGCCGGGGCAGGGTATACTGCTGCCGGCCGTCGTGGAGAATATCAAAAATTATAAAGTGAAGGGTGATGTCCCTGTCGGTGAAGCTGGCGGCTTTCCAGGCTTTGTACAGCGGATTGTGGCAGGCGGCGCGGCTGTCTATGGAAAGGAATATGTTCTTGCCGTCCCTTGTGCGGGAAAAGCCCATGTATTCACCCAGCCAGCTTTCCACCCTGCGGCGCTCATCATCATAGGAACGCAGGCTTTTTCTGTCAAAGTCTGTGCGGCTGCGGAAACCGTATACATAAAACTGTCTCATATATTCCCTGATGTGGCGGAAATTTTTAATCAGTTCGCTGAATGCCATCTGTATCACCTCCATAATAAAAGCATACATTATCCGCTGTTTTTTTACAATATCAAAAAATTAATATATGTATCTGTGGCGAAAACAGCTGTATCATAAAGGCGGAGAGATTGTGCAAAATAACAAAAAAGCTATAAAAAATAATGATGTTTTGTGGTGATTAACAATAAATTATCTAAACATAGCTTTTTTGTTGACAAACCTGCTTTTGCGGGACTATAATGCAGGTAATAAGAAAAAGGAAGACAGACAGATGACAGCTACAGGTTATAAACATCTGAATACAGCTGATAACCGCCCTGAACAGAGCGGCTGTTCTTCCTGTGCGAATATGAATATGCTTAGTGATGTGCATGCTGCTTTCGGTGCGGTGTGCGCATTTCTTTTGGCACTAATGGCTATTATTATTGACGGCGCTATTATCAGCGTCATTATTAGCGTTGCAATTATTATTAACGTGATTATTATTACAAGCCACAACAGAACAGGTGCCAGGGAAGTATATATTTCGTAGTTTATAGCATTTAAAGCAGATAAACGCGGCTGTACTCTTTGGGGTGCAGCCGCAATTTTTGTTACAGAACGGGAAACCGTTTCAGATAAAGTAAAAAAATATTTTAAATACGAGGTACAGAAAATGAAAAAATTATTGAGTGTTCTTTTAGCAGCAGTCATGATGGCCAGCACATTTACCGCCTGCGGTGGTGGCGGCGAAACCGCAACAGATGAAAAAGTTCTCTTTATCGGCGGCTCCGGCCCGCTTACAGGCGACTATGCCACATACGGCGTTTCCGTAAAGCAGGGTGCTACACTGGCTATGGAAGAAATCAATGCAGCAGGCGGCACAAACGGCTACACACTGAAAGTTGTAGTTGAAGATGACCAGGCTGACCCACAGCAGGCAGTACAGGCATACGCCACACTTATGGACGACGGCATGCACGTTTCCCTTGGCGGCACAACATCCGGCGCATGTATCGCAGTTACAGAAGAAGTTAAAAAAGACGGTCTTCTCATGCTCACACCTTCCGGCAGCCAGCTGGAATGTACACAGTATGACAACTGCTTCCGCGTTTGCTTTGAAGACTCCAACCAGGGCCTTTACGCAGCAGACTTTATCAAAGACAACAACGTGGGCACAAAAGTGGCTATCCTCTATGAAAAATCCAACGATTACTCCAATGGCCTGAAAGAAAGCTTTGTGGCACAGGCAGCAAAGAACGGCCTGGAAATCGTATGTGAAGAAGCTTTCACAGACCAGTCCAACACAGACTTCTCCGTACAGCTTCAGGCTGTTAAATCCTCCGGCGCAGACCTGCTGTTTATCCCTCTCTATGCACAGGAAGCAGCATACGTAATCACACAGGCAGCATCCATGGACCTGGACGTAACATTCTTCGGCTGTGACGGTCTGGACGGCATCCTGGAAAAAATCGGCGAAGAAAACAAAGCTCTCACAAACGGCGTAATGCTCCTCACACCTTTTGCAGCAGACAGCACAACAGAACCAACTGCTTCCTTCACAAAGGCTTATACAGCAAAATACGGCGCAACACCTGACCAGTTTGCAGCAGATGCATACGATGCAGTTTACGCTATCGTAGCAGCTTTTGAACACACAGGCCTTACACCTGAAGACGAAGGCTTCAACGCAGCAATGGTTGCAGCCATGACAGAAATCACAGTTACAGGCACAACAGGTACAATGACATGGACACCTGAAGGCGAACCGGACAAAAACGCATCAGCTGTAGTTATCACAGACGGCGCATACGTTGCATACCAGTAAGGTTTTGTTTACAGAGAAAAATACAGAGAAAAATACAGAAACTTTTATAAATACCACCTGCAGCCGGGCATCTGACTGATGCCCGGCAGCGGAATTCACACACAGGAGTGCAGTTATGGACTTTCTTTCCAATCTTATCAGCGGGCTCAGCCTGGGCAGTATATACGCCCTTATAGCACTGGGCTATACAATGGTATACGGTATAGCCAAAATGCTTAACTTTGCCCACGGGGATATCATCATGGTAGGGGCTTTTGCCTCCATCGTATTTATCAGTAATCTTGGCCTGCCTATGCTGGCCGGTGTGGCACTCAGTGTGGTGGTGTGCGTCACAGTGGGTGTTCTGGTGGAAAGAATAGCCTACAAGCCACTGCGCAACTCACCTCCGCTTTCAGTGCTTATCACAGCCATAGGTGTAAGCTATTTTCTGCAGAGCCTGGCACAGCTTATTTTCGGCACAAACCAGAAAGCCTTCCCTAAATTCATAGTTCTTGAGCCAGTGAAACTGGGCCGGCTGACAATCAAAGGCGAAAGCATTGTGACAATGGCAGTAACCTTTACAATTATGGTGTGCCTCACACTGTTCATCAACAAAACAAAGCTGGGCAAGGCAATGCGCGCTGTTTCTGAAGACAGACAGGCGGCGGAACTTATGGGCATCAGCGTAAACAGGACCATCACCCTCACTTTTGCCATCGGCTCTGCCCTGGCCAGTGTGGCAGGTTCTTTCTACGGCCTTACATACGGCTTTATCGGCCCGTACACCGGCTCAATGCCTGGTATCAAAGCCTTTGTTGCCGCTGTTTTCGGCGGTATAGGCAGTATCCCGGGGGCTATGCTGGGGGGCATACTGCTGGGCGTTATAGAAAACCTTGCCAAGGCCTATATCTCCACAGAACTTTCAGACGCCATTGTTTTCGGTGTGCTGATTCTGGTGCTGCTGATCAAGCCAACCGGTCTTCTGGGCAAGAAAACAAACGAAAAAGTTTAGCCGGAGGTAAGCAATGAAAGGTCTTTTGTCAAAATTCGGCGGGATGAAGAAAACCACCCGCGCAAATATGGTAACACTTGCCCTCTGCTTTCTGGCTTTCGGCACTGTTACAGCTATGATTGCCACCGGCAATGCCACACGCCATATGAAAAGTATGCTGGTGCCGGTGTGCATAAACATTATTCTTGCAGTTTCCCTCAACCTTGTTATAGGCTTCCTCGGGGAACTTTCCCTGGGCCACGCAGGCTTTATGTCTGTGGGCGCTTATGCAGCCTGCCTTTTCTCCATAGCATTTGAAGAAACCCTGCCGGTTATGGCGCGTTTCCCTCTGGCTATGCTGATAGGCGGTGTTGCAGGTGCTGTGTTCGGCTTCCTTGTAGGCATACCTGTTCTCAGGCTTAAAGGGGACTATCTGGCCATTGTTACACTGGCCTTTGGTGAAATCCTGCGCAGTATCATCATCAACCTTGAATTCACCGGCGGTGCTTCCGGCCTCAAGGGTATGCCGCAGGACTCCTCTTTCAACTGGGGCTTTGCAGCTGTGGTAATCACACTGCTGGTTATGATGAATCTTACAGATTCAAAGCACGGCCGTGCAATCATGGCCCTGCGAGACAACGCCATTGCGGCATCTGCATCCGGTATCAACCCAAACCGCTACAAGCTGATGGTTTTCACCGTTGCCGCATTTTTTGCAGGCGTGGCAGGTGCCCTTTACGGCCACAACTATTCAATTATGACAGCCGGCACATTTGACTACAACAAATCCATCGAAATACTGGTTATGGTTGTGCTGGGCGGTATGGGCAATATCCGCGGCAGCGTTATCTCTGCCACACTTATCACAGTATTGCCGGAAATGCTGCGCGGCCTTGCAGACTACCGCATGCTGATTTACGCTGTGGTGCTTATCACAATGATGCTGCTGGGCTCCAGCGAAAAATTTCTTATTTTCAGATACCGCTTTGCACCGTCAAGGCTGTGGAAAAAATTTGTAAAAGAATTAAAGAGCAGAAAGGAGTGTGCTTGATATGGCAGACCGCATAATGGTTCCTGTACCGCCAAAAGCGATTATTCCATCCCGTGACCTGGGCAAGCGCCCGGTCCTTGAAACACATCATCTGGGTATAGAGTTCGGCGGTCTGAAAGCCGTTGACGATATCGATTTCACCATAGGACCCAGCGAAATCTGCGGCCTTATCGGCCCTAACGGCGCAGGCAAAACCACAGTTTTCAACCTGCTGACCAACGTTTACCAGCCTACCCGCGGCACTATCCTGCTGGACGGCTACGACACAAAGGGCATGACACCTGACCAGGTGAACAAAATGGGCATTGCCCGTACATTCCAGAATATACGCCTGTTTTCAAATATGTCTGTTATAGACAATGTAAAAATAGGTCTTCACAACCACGTCAATTCTTCCTTCCTCTCCAGCATCACCCACGGTTTCGGCTATTCAAAGGCTGAAAAAGCCGCAGATGAAAAAGCCAGGGAGCTGCTGCGGTTTTTCAATATGGAGCATCTGAAGGACCACCAGGCAGGTGCACTGCCTTACGGCGCACAGCGCCGCCTGGAAATAGTGCGTGCCCTTGCCACAGACCCTCACATTCTCCTGCTGGACGAGCCTGCGGCAGGTATGAACCCTTCCGAAACAGCAGAGCTTATGGAAAATATCCGCCGGATACGTGACAGCTTCAATATTGCCGTTATGCTTATTGAGCACGATATGAATCTGGTTATGGGTATATGCGAAGGCATCTGTGTGCTGAACTACGGCAGAATAATTGCCAAGGGCACACCGGACGAAATCAAGAACAACCCTAAGGTTATAGAGGCATATCTGGGTAAAAAGGCGGAATAGTATGTTAAAAGTAGAAAATATAAACGTTTATTACGGAAAAATCCATGCCATAAAGGATGTTTCCTTTGAAGTAAAGGAAGGGGAGATAGTTTCCCTTATCGGCGCAAACGGTGCAGGCAAGTCCACAACGCTGAAAACCGTTTCCGGACTGCTGCGCTCAAAGACTGGCTCTGTCACTTTCTGCGGCGAGGACATCGGCAGGACAGAAGCCTTTAAGCTGGTGTCAAAGGGTCTGGCCCACGTGCCGGAAGGCAGACGTGTTTTCCTGCAGATGACTGTGGAGGAAAACCTGGAAATGGGCGCATACACCTCAAAGGGTGATGTATCTGCGGACCTGGCCGAAATCTACAGGCGCTTCCCGCGTCTGGAAGAAAGAAAACACCAGGTTGCAGGCACACTGTCCGGCGGCGAACAGCAGATGC
The DNA here is from genome assembly GCA_017400025.1 of Oscillospiraceae bacterium. The sequence continues at coordinate 190 of JAFQAF010000208.1, read as the reverse complement.
TGGCCATGGGCCGTGCAATGATGAGCCATCCCAAACTGCTGATTCTGGACGAACCTTCAATGGGTCTTGCCCCTATTCTTGTACAGCAGATTTTTGATATCATCAAAGAGCTGCACCGGCAGGGCACCACAATACTGCTTGTGGAACAGAATGCAGAAATGGCACTTTCAATTGCAGACCGTGCCTACGT
>JAFQAF010000207.1 GCA_017400025.1 Oscillospiraceae bacterium | reverse complement strand
GATATTTTCCGTGGAGAACTTCTATTGCTTTTTCCGGATCTTCACTGCCTGCGATAGCTGCTGCTTCGATTTCATTCATAATGAAATATGTCACTTTGGAGAGGTCGCATTTAAGCAGTTCATCATCCATTGGAGATGGGTTCAGCGCAACCAGCATTCCTTTGGCATGAGCCTGATTGATGATATAGTCCATAGCGTTGATTTCGTTCTGGAGAAGGATAATATCCCCTGCTTCAAAGTCTTCCAGAACATCGTCCACTTCTTCATGTGTGATTGTTCTGTTTGTGCCGCCATAGAGGATAATACAGTTCTGTCCGTTCTTGTCAACCTGGATAATGGCATGACCGGAAAACTCATTTTCATCAATAGATACGTGCTTTGTAACAACATCGGCATCTTTCAGTTCGGCAAGGAGAAATGCGCCGTCTGCGCCGATTTTGCCGGCCATATAAACATCACTGCCTGCTTTTTTACATGCAATGGCCTGATTGAGGCCTTTGCCGCCGGAAAATGTGCCCAGAGCAATGGAGTTGAGTGTTTCGCCCGGCATTACAAAATGGTCTACTGTGTATCTGCGGTCAATATTGAGGGAACCGTAAACTAAAATCTTCATATTTTACTCCTGACCGGAGCCAGTGGCTGACTCCGAAAACAAATTTATACTTTTACATTATAATTTTAAACTTATTTGTAATAAATGTCAATGAATAAATCTTTTTATATGTTTTATTTATTGAAAATCACTAAAATAGCTCTTTTTCCGTATAATCACAGCTAGATATTCTGTTTTATAATCCCTTTATTGTATGCCTGTATCAGCAGTTTGAGGTCAGAAATAAGCTCTTTTATCTGCCTGCCCTCGTCTGTGGATTCCACCAGCATACGGTTTGCCATAGTTTCAAAAACATTTACCTTGCTTTCAATGTCACGGTTGTTGAAAACCACATCCTGCAGACTGGTAAACGGCTGATGGGCACGCAGTGAAACACCGCGGGAAGAATAAACCATTGTGTAGCCGGCTATACCTGTTTTGTCGTGGTATGCGCGGGAGAAGCCGCCGTCTATAACTATGATTTTTCCACCGGCCTTCAGCGGGTCTTCGCCGGATTTTACCTTTACCGGCACGTGGCCGTTGATAATGCGGCATTTTGAGCCGGAAAGGCCGAATTCTGCCAGAATTTTGTCTGCAACCACGCTGTCTTCCTGGAAAAGATAGTAAGGGTCCTTGCCTTCTACCTTCAGTTCTTTTTCATTGAGGTAAACATTTTCAAAGGTGGTCATTTTGTGTCTGCCGAACATAGGGCTGTTGCGGCCGCACCACAGATACCACAGTATATCCTGGCCCAGGCGGCGCATCAGACTGCCCTCATCGCCAAAATATGCTATGCGGCACATATAGTCCACATAATCCATAAGTTCCTTGCCGGCATAGCCTCTGCCGCCGAAGCGCACGGTCCTGAAACTGCCGTCCTCATTGAGAGGGATAACGCCGTGGAACATAAGGATGCCGTTTTCGGCCTTGTAGCAGGAGCCGTGGGAATAAAGAAACCTGGTGTGTTCCTGCAGTTTTGTGCTTTCCCTGAAGCCCTGGCACAGCTTCTGTATAACCTCTATTTCCCCCTGGGTCAGCTTTGCAGGATTGTCCGGGTCCACTGTAGGGAAATCCGGGTCTTTCAGCACATAGTCCCTGCCCTCAATCCTTACTGTACCATTTCTGAAATCCACCATCTGCAGCAGGCGGCGGTCGTTCATTTCAAAATTAGGGTTACGGGTGATAACCTGGCATTCCAGCTTGTACATAATGATTGAAATGGCCTTGTGCATTTTTGCCACCAATACATCATCATCCACATTGTAGCCTATGGCCTTTCTGGGCTTGAAAACAGAGCAGTCGCCCTTGTATGTATTCTGTGCAAAAATAGCCAGAGGGCGCAGGTTTATGCCGTAGCCGTCTTCAAGGGCTTCCAGATTATTGTATGCTGCACAGATGCGCACAACGCTGGCCACACCCAGCGGTGAACCGGTGGCGCCGCACATCCACAGCACATCGTGATTGCCCCACTGGATATCCACAGAGTGATGCTTCATCAGCTTGTCCAGAATAATATCCGGGCGCCGGCCGCGGTCAAAAATATCGCCTACAATATGCAGCTTATGCACAGCAAGACGTTTTACCACCACGCTGATTGCCTCTATAAATTCATCTGCTGTGCCGGTATCTATGATAGCGGAAACAAACTGATTGTAGTATGCCTCCTTGTTGTGGTCTTCAAAGTGGGCGTGGAGCAGCTCATCAATGATAAATTCATATCCCGGTGGAATGGCCTTGCGCACAGACCGACGGGTGTTTTTACTTGCCACATGGCGGCATATATCTATCAGCCGGTAAAGGGTAACCCTGTACCAGCCGTCCATATTTCTTTCGCTCTGTTTGATTTCTGCCAGTTTTTCTGCAGGATAATAGATAAGGCTGGCGTATATGGCGCGCTGTTCTTCGGTGGTGACGCCGGCCAGGGCCACATCAATTTTTTCACGGATAACACCGGAAGCATTGTTCAGCATATGGCTGAAAGCCTGGTCTTCACCGTGAAGGTCAGACATATACATCTCTGTGACTTTAGGCAGCTTCAGCTGTGCTTCAAGTCTGATGATTTCACTGGAGGCACGGCGTACTGTAGGGTACTCCTTTGCCAGCAGGTTAAGGTATTTTATGTTTTCTTCTATTCTTT
>JAFQAF010000206.1 GCA_017400025.1 Oscillospiraceae bacterium | reverse complement strand
CTGTGATTTCACCTGTCAGATGATATCCATCTCCCACAGGTACAAGATTAAGGCGGTACTGAGCCATATATGATTTGTCAAATTTCTTTAAGGCAGTAATCGTTTGATGCGTCATAGGCAACCAGCATAATCAGAAATCTGCAGAGATATTCCCAGGAAGTATCACGGTCGTCATTGAATACACCAGACACAACATATGAAAATAAATCTTCTTCCAGCTCAATGGCAGGGCTTGCCCCGTAATCCAGCATAAGCTGTGCTATCTGCAGACCGGTTTCGTTTTCTGCCGCATCATCACTTACAGGATATTGCATATCCCAGAACGGATTTTCCTGATATAACGGTTTATCCGCACAAAGTATAAAATTAGGGTCAGCACCATTTTCCAGCAGCAGACGCACCATTTCAATATTTATGTGCATAGCTGCCTGTGACAAAAAGGTGGTTGTTATCCCCGGATATCGTTCATCTTCTACAAGCTCTTTATTGATATCAACAGCTTTGATTAAAGAAAGGGCGGTTTCTTTATCAAAATTTTCATCAGCACACAGACTGAATAATGATTTTTCATTTTCGTTCATACTGTCACCTCACGGTCCCATAAAAGAAATAAATTCATTGTCCGGGTTATGTTCCATCATCTGCTGCAGTAATCGGCAGAATCTGTTATAAAAATCTATAGCCACGCCAATGTTGTCTTTGATAAACTGTTCTTCATCCACATCAAGCTCATAGAATATTTCATATTCATCGGTTTCACTGTCCAATATGGATTTGTAGCGGTAGCCCATATAAAACATACTGTATCGTTTTTTCAGCCCGTCCAGCGCAGGATTGTCATAATCCTTTGCCAGCAGGGCGACTTTTTCCTGTATATCGGTGATCATCCTGCGCACTGTATCGTAGCTGTACAGATTGTCTGTCAGATACCATTCAAATTCAGGCCCTTCTTCTCTTTTTTTATGGTAATCAATTTCTCTGTCAAAATATTTATTGAGAAACCAGTAAAGAAAAGTTTCCATATCTCCCTCTTAAATGGATATTTCATCATCTTCATATTCAAAATCATAGTCATATCCTTTGAATTCATATTTTTTGACAGGCCTTATCCAGAAATAGCTGGATGTGTCATGCCCCCACAGGATTTCTGTACTGTAATTGTCCACAAAGCAATCAAAAAGTTCTTTATAGGTTACGGTTTCATCACCTTGCCCATAAGTTGTTTCAAGTGAAAATTTATAATTGATATTGCCGCGGTCACCTTTAAGTTCAAAAGATACATTTTCTTCACATTCAAATAAGAAAATGAAATCAGAGTATTCATATTCAAAGCTGTCCGAATATTTGCTATACACTTTTCTTGTGTTCTGGTTTATATGCAGTTCTTCTATTTTCTGTCCTTTCAGACTTGCAAACAGCCTGTTGGCATCAATATTGCTGTTGTTTACGCCATCGGTTATATCGGTAGACAGCTTGTTTACACTCATTTTCATCTGATTGCCATACATCAGCTGAAACTCGAAAGTGGAATTATCCTCAAAGGTGATTACAACAGGCTCGCTGACTATTATACTGCAGGGCACAAGGGCGTTGTCCTTGTAGTTTTTCATCTGTGAAAGCGGAATGCCGCAGGCAAGCAGATTCTGATATACAGTATCTTCGGCTTTTGTACCTGCCAGCCCGATTACAGTAACTCTGTCTATAGTCTTGCCGTATATGCCAAGGCTGTCCAGCGCGGCATATATTTCTTTTGGTGTTTTATAGATTTCTGCTTCCCAGCTGTATGGGTTGAAACGGTTTTTCATTTTATTCTCCTTGTTAAACTGCCTATTCAATAATAGCCAGCTCCAGTTTTGACTTTTTGTCAAAAATATGCATTTTCCAGCAGCCGTAATAACCTCTTTCCTGCTCTGTCATTTCAATGCAGAAATCAATATTTTCAAAATTGCGAAATACTTTATAATCCGGTTTTAACGGCCGGCTTCCTTCGTGGAGGTCAAAAGTGGAAGTATACTGTATGCCACTGCTGAACATCTCCGGATACAGATTTTTGTTCATTTTTACTGTCTCATTTTCACCTTCTGTATAGGAAAGACATAAAATGTATAGTTTTACAGTGAAATCATCGTTATAGTAATTGTACATTACCTTTGATTCAATCCACTCAAGCATGGTTTCATCACCATCATCTTTCACAGACGGAAGGTCGCATCTGTCAAATATCAGACGGGCGGTTTTCAGATGATAATCTGTATAGCCGTATTGAAGTAAAAATATACAGCTTGTCTCATCAACAACAGTATTGATATCCAACCCTTTATCAAGCATTTTTTCAAATCTGTTGTAAAGCAGTTTAGCCTGTGATTTGTTATTCAGACTCCGCTCCAGCACATCTTCTGCCAGCTGTGCAAGGCTTTGCTTATCATTGGCTTCTTCAAGTCTTTTTTCGAAAAGTGATTCTGTTATTCTCATAATGTCACCATAAACAATTAATCGTTGTCATCAGTCTGTATAGCATAATTAAATAAATCTTGCTATATTGGCTACAATACCCAGCACAATAAAAATTGCTGTGATGATAATCAGACCTATATATCCTGTGTTCAGCAACAGAAGTATAGCTGCCCGTAAAACTGACATCTTCCGAAGGACTGCCACACAGCCTGCCGTGCCAATGTTATGATTGTTCATACAAATCTCCTGTTATCAGCTGAAAATCATTTCAAAGAATTTCCGTATACAGAACAATGGCAGAATAACCGGTGCAAAAACCATTACCAGTGTCATCCGCATATCTTCATCACTGCTGTCTTTTGCAGTCTTTACAGGCTTGCTGTAACTGTGTGAAGCTGTTGTTTCATTGAATGCCTGCATATAGTGTGCATAACCTTCAGAACCTGTGCCGAAATAACCGTAATTGTTGCTCATAATATATCTCCTGTAAATTTAATCTTGAATCATTAATGCTTTTCTTGCCTTTATTATTTATTATTTCATTATAAAAAGCAAACGAGATGAGCAAAAAAGCGACAACTGATGCCATTTTGCATTGACGTATCTCTTTATAAGTAATATTATTAAATTAAAAGATATGCTTGCAGGTGAATTATGGATAAAGATAATAAAAAACGTCTGATGATGATGAAGGAAGTGCTGGAAAAGTATTCTGATGAAGACCATCCGGTTACAACAGTGCAGATTATGGAGATACTTGAAAAAGAATATGGCATGAAAGTCCACCGCACCACAGTTGCCAGGGATGTAGCGGATCTGGCTGATATGGGCGTGGATGTGCAGAGCCAGCGCTCTACACAGAACAGATATTTTGTAGGTTCGCGCTATTTTGAACTGGCTGAACTGAAGCTATTGATTGACGCCGTAGCATCATCAAAGTTTATTTCCGAAAATAAAAGCTATAACCTGCTGTCCAAATTAAGCAGCTTTGCCAGTGTTTATCAGCAGGAATCGGTGAAACGAAATATCCGCATTGAATCCCGTATCAAGCCGGACAATGAGCGCTCACTTTATATAGTTGACAGCATAAACGAAGCAATAAATAAAGGCAAAAAGATAAAATTCAAATATTACGATTATGATATAAACAAACAGAAACAGCTGCGCAATGACGGTAAGCCCTATGTTCTCAGCCCATATACTCTGGTGTGGAACGGCGACTACTATTATGTGGTAGGCTATTCTGACAAGCACAAATCAATAGGGAATTTCCGTGTTGATCGCATAGAGTCCACTCCGGAAATACTGTTTGATATGGCTGTGCCGATGCCGGCAGATTTCAATGTTTCAGAATATATAAGCAAAGTTTTCCAGATGTACGATGCAAAACGAGAAACCGTACAGCTGAAATGCACTGAAGATATGATGAAGGTTATTATCGACCGTTTTGATGATGACGTGCAGACAAAGGTTGTAGATGAAAATCATTTTATTGCAACAGTGGAAGTAGCCCTAAGTCCGAATTTCTACGGCTGGCTGTTTGGCTTCGGGGATAAAATCAGGCTTATCGGCCCGGATTATGTGGTGGAGGAATATAGGGAACTATTGAAAAAAGAACTGGCTGATATGAATATGCATTGTTCGAAATAAAACTTATATGTTCAAAGGAGACAGAATATGAAAGCATTTGAAAAATTTATAGAATATCTGACTGCAAACAAAGAAAATATGACTGATGAAGATGCTGGAATGCTGTGTGAAGAATTAGTAAGAATAGCTGAAGAAAAATGTTCCTTTGTATTTCCGGTTCTTGTCGATAAAGATGTGACGGATAAATATGGTCAACATATCTGTAGTGAAAAAATAGAACGGGGAATAAGATTTGAATTTTCACCGGCACATATTACAGATGATGACGGAAATAACTGGCTTGTTGTTTTTACAAGTCACGAAAAAATAATCAATATCCCAACATTTACAACTATGACAGGATATGCAAATCTTGTATTTGAGCTTCTTATGGATGAAGAAGCGGAATATGCAGGGGTGATTATCAACCCGGAAGACAGCTTTTTCCCGATATCACGTGATCTGATAAAGTATGCTATAGAATATAAAGAAAATGTGGATGAAAGCATTTTTGATTATTTGGATCATACACGGCTTGCTCATGATTTGAAAGGCGATGAAATACTTGAAATATATATTCATAGTGAACCACGGGAAATAGATGAATTCAAAGCATCATTAGATCTGATTATAGAATCCGTATCATGTAATGATATCAGCGCAGTTGTAATAGTTTTTAAAAATGATGATGTACTGCAGTTCTGTGGAGAAGACGATCTTTTTTACATTGAAACTGTAAGGGTACTTAATGACAAACCACAAATCCGAAGCCTGAAAATGAAAGAAAGGGCAGAACTCAGTGGAGGGTATACATATGCATATTGCGACACAGAAATAACAGAAAAACTCTCTGCAATGATAACAAAAGACAAGCTTTGTGAAATAATATCATATCATCTGTCTAATTACCCTTCTGATGATTGGCACGGCTATATTGCTGAAATGTGCAGTAAACTGAATCTTGATACAGAAGCCGTTTATCTGGAGTCAGAAAATTGATTACAGACAATAAAAAATGAACAAACCTATAAAGAGTGCGTGAGGGACAAGCCCTGCGACCGCCGGCAACCTGCCAATATGGTAAGGTTCTAAAGCTTGAACGATAGGTGTATATGGTAAAACTATGCCCCTGTCGTGACGATAGGGGCATTTTTGGGCGCTCTTTTAGGATAATTATTTTAAAGGAGCAAACTATGAACGAAAAAATGACAAAAGAACAGGCGATAGAATATGTATTGGCTGCAGAAAAAGAACTCAACAGCCTGGTAGCCACACAGTATCTGGGGATGCCAAGAGGAGAACTGAAGAATATAATGCTTACAGTTGTCCGAAAAACTGAAGAACTGCAGATACTCTGCCATGAATACGAACTGGATTTTCATCAGCTGACAGGAAGATAAAGCAAAAGACTACCCAAAGGTAGTCTTTTATTCTAGTCGAGAAATACACAGGGTACACCAAGCTCGTTGTGAATATATTGCATACTGCGGTTATTCTTATAACCATATACTGTAACATTAGGTGAACCTATAAAAGATTCACTGATGGCCATCATTTCTGCACCTTCTGGCAAATAAAATTCTCGCAAGTTAGGGCAACCATTAAAGATACCAGCACCAATAAGCTTAACGTTGTTCGGGATAATCAGCTTTTCCAGATGTTCACAATCTCTAAATGCATATATTCCAATTTGTTCTAGACTATCCGGAAGAACTAATTCTTTGATTTCACAGGATGAAATCGCGAAATCTCCAATGTATTTTACTCCATCCGGAATAATCAGTTTATCATCGATTCCTTCATAATAGAAAGCACATCCGCTTTCCACACAAAGTCGATTCTGATGGTCCTCTAAATAATTCGAAAGCCAAGGGGTTTCCTCAAAAGTGAGATATGAAAAACGTATAGAATCACCATTAAATATTACATCTTCTAACTCGTGATATTTCTGAGAGGCATAAAGTTCTATAAATTGTACAATAGAATGTAACGAAATTTGACGTTATCAAAAAATACGATGACGACCATAATCTCCATGCAGAATGGATATTCCAGAGCAATAACCCAAGGTATGACTACCGTCTCAGCTACAATGCGGCCAACAATAAACTGACCAAACTGTGTGCAAGGATATACAGTGTTAAGAAAAGCCCTCATAAACTGAGAAAAACCTGACTTTCAGCTCTGTTGGATAATCCAAATGTAAATAACAGAACTGTCCAGCGTTATGCCGGCCACAGCGATATCACGACAACCCTCAGATACTATGACTTCGACAGAAGTTCAAAAGAAGAACAGGCCAGAGCTATAAACGAAGCCCTGGCACTGGAATATGATGAAGAATAAAACCCTGTGTGAAAAACACAGGGTTTTATAGTTGGATCATATCGTCGTGCTTATTTCCTTAAAGAAATATTTGCAAGTAAAACTGCGGATTCATCTTCGTCGTTTTCGCCTCGCCAAGCGACAATAAATCGTACCACTGCATTATACGGTTGATATCCTTGTTTGGAGAGATTCTCTAACGTCTCATTAAAAGCTTTGGAAAGTTTTGCTACTTTAACTGTTCGTCCGCTTATTTCAGCGCAAAGATAGCTATCCACAATAAAGAGAGGGCTGCCGCTATGTAATTTAAAGATAAGTTCTTTCTTGCCTTTAAAAAAGTCCAAAACAACATCTTTATGGGTTAACTGCAGTGATATTTCTTCAGGTTCTCCATATATCCTATTGTCGTTGAAATGCACTATACCTGGAGAATCATATGAAGAAAACAGATCTGTATTACAATGAATATACAATTCGCTCTTGGCCCTTGTAAGACCTACATATAATTTGCGTTTTTCTTCATCACTGAGTGCAAATGTACCGTTAAGAAGCATATATACAACATCAAATTCACGACCTTTTGATTTATGAATAGTGGAAACATAAATGCTGTTTTGTTCATCATTATAAAAGTCTTCGTAATTGGATTCTTTTATAAATTCATCTAGGTCTGAGCGATATTTGATTGAAGAAACTGTTTCAAAGTCATTTATAAGATTTTGACATATTTCTATGCAACTGCTATCAGCGTAATTGTCAAATAGTTTCTGCTTTGCTTTATCCCAAAGAGAATTAGGTATTACAGGAGTTTTAAGCTCACGATCGATTGCTTTAAGAAAATATCTGATTTCAGCTAAGTTATAAAGAGAGAATCCATCCATTGATTGAATTAATTTAGCATGAATATTTTGCTTGTTAAGCAATCCTAATATCTGCAATGCTTCATTGTTAGTATTAGTAAGTACACAGACTTTACCTGAGTGTTTGCTCTCTTCGATATGATTAACAATAGCTTGTGCCATATGTTTTCCTGTATGGTGCGTTATTTGAACGGTACCATATTCTTTATGAACTGCTTCGACAGGTAGTGTCTTCATCCTATTGTTAATTGTTTCAAGGAATTCATTTGAAAGAGATATAATAGCTGATTTGCTACGATAGTTTTCTGTCATTTCGTATACTGTGGCATCATAATCATCTATAAGAGACTTCAAGTAAGCAGAATCTGAACCGCGGAACTCATAAATATTTTGGTCATCATCGCCAACGGCTATAACTCTCATATCGTCGTTTACTTGCATTAAGGCTTTTACGAGATTGAATTCATTTGCATCCATATCTTGCGCCTCGTCTATAACAAGGACACTCTTAGTTATTTTACCGGGTTCAACCTCACCACTTTCAATCATCCTTGCAGCGTCTTTCACAACGTCGTCAACTGCATCGAGATTGCCTATTTTGCCTAAAAGGTCAAAACAGTACGAATGGAATGTCTTTATCTCTATAAAGGATGCGGCATTACCGACGAGTTCTATCAGCCTTTTTTTGAATTCAGTTGCTGCAGCTCTAGAAAATGTTACCATTAATAATTGTTCATGCTTTACATCTTCCATAAGAAGTAATGCTGCTAATTTATGAACAAGAACTCGTGTTTTACCACTGCCAGGGCCTGCAGCAACAACTATATATTTTGATTCAGAGTCGTTTATGATTTCTGACTGGATAGGTGAAAGTGTGTTGAACAACTGATTATATTTTTCAGGTGTAATATTTCGGTCTATCTCTTTAATTCTCTCTCCTTTAAAATATTTAGATATGAATTTTCTGAAGTCTTCCTGGAAATAGTCTTGTACAAATTGAAGAGCAGTAACGTAATCTTTAACCATGAGATTTGCATATTCGCCAACAATGTGTACCTGACGTATTTTTTGTTTATAGAATTCATCTAAATAACGATAGTCATCAACTTTATACTTTACTCTGTTGTCGGAAATAAGACGCTTGATTTCCATGCCATTATAAAGCACAAGGAAGCCACCCTCTATTCTTAAAGCACCAATTTTAGAAAGGTAGAGTAATGCATCTTCTATATCGACAAGAGAGATAATACGTGCTTTTTGCACATCTAAAGTTGTTTTATATTCCTGGAATAATCCGACTAATGAAAAATCCACAGGTTTTGTACCACGTTCATTGTCAGGTGTATTATGGACCTTTTCGAATAAATTCTTAAGAATAAATCTACAAATATCTATTCTCAAATTGAATTTATCAATAAGTTTGTTTTGATCCATTGCAGGGAAAATACGGATAGAACGTGTTGTGCCATCTTCTGATTTTCTTATGTAGTTTTTGATTGTATGGAAATACATCAGTGTGCGTAAGTTTTTTACACTTGCAGCAACGATGTTTTCGCTTTGAGCGGATTCATTCAATTCTTTCAAGTTGAAGTCCAGACCATCTTCTAAATAGTTAGACAAAAGAAAGCTTTCAAGTTTAGCGAATCTTTCCAACATTAATCTAGAACGATTTTCTGTATCAGAAGCGAAAATATATGCAGACATATCCATGGAATCCTCTAACAGGCCTTCCTGGCGCATAATATTTACTGCAGTAATTACATCATCTTTACTGATACCTAGAATATCTGCTAAATAATCAACACGTGATTCAGCTTCATCGTTACCTGCTTTAGCGATACTTCTGCTTGAT
>JAFQAF010000205.1 GCA_017400025.1 Oscillospiraceae bacterium | reverse complement strand
GGAACTGACAGCCGAACTTCTGAACACTCTGATTGAGAAAATCGTGGTTCACGAAGCTGTGAAGAACGAGGATGGCAGCCGAAAGCAGAAAGTAGATATTTACTATCGCTTCATCGGCAAGATTGATTAAGAACAAACATCTGAGTGTCGGGGATACTCGGCACTCAGAGATAACAATATCTTTAACTAAGGGAAACGGGCAGGGGGTACCCCAATATAGATTCGCTTAAAAGAATATCAGAGCTGTTTGGAGTGACTGTGGATGATCTGCTGTCCGGGGACAGACTGCTGTCTATTGCGGAAACAGAAGCCCGGCAGGCGGTAACATATATATACAGACTGCTGTCTGCAGTGGCAGACCTGCTGTCAGTTGTGCTGGTAGTACTGCCGCTTTATCCGGACAGGGCAGACAGTTTTGTCTATGCGGTGACTCTTGCACACTATACCGATGTTACTCCGGTCAACAAAGCTGTGTATCTGGGGTTGTATATATCACTGATTGCAGCAGGCATTGCGAGAATATTTACACTGAAAAAAGACAAAACATACAGACTGTTTACAGTACTTTCTGTTGCCATAAGCAGTGTGGCTGTGCTGATACTTGCCTTTGCAAGGGAAGCCTATGCCGTGGCGGTGGTGTTTTCACTGCTGGCCGCAAAAGCATTTCTGATTGTGAAAGATATTCAGTCATCTGTGAAACGCTCTCAATAATTTTTCAAAATGCTTTATTATAATATGTATTACAATAAAAAGGACACCGCCGGTGTCCTTTTTTGCGGTTATTTTATTTCGGTGGAGGCGGCCAGACTGCGCAGCAGCCGGTAATCAACATATTCAGGGCTGAACTCCATGGCTACAAACATATTCTTTTCGCTGTTGTAGCAGAGAATACCACTATTGTAAACTGCGCCGGTTTCCGGTATATCAGTGCCGTCATACCCTTCCGGGTGATAATGATACTGCAGGCTGGGTGAGTGATACACCTTTGTGATGGCGCTTTCGCCTTTGTCATAGGTGTGGGCGGTGCGGTAGAAGCTGTCTGCTTCTGTGCTGTCATCAGAGGGCGGCACAGAGAAATTGTACATATTGGGCAGTGCGATAAAATTATAAATCTGCCACAGGCTCTGTGCATCAGCATCGTATTTTGCCCGGCCCCCTGCACCTATGTGGTTGCCATCTGCATCGTATATATCATAGATTTCCTGCAGATTCATAAGGGGGTAGGGCGTTTCCCACTGTTCGCTCCGGTTTTCTCGTTTTACAAACTGCCAGCTGCCGGGAAATTCTGTGGTTACTTCAAAATTGTACAGCTTTGCCTTTTCAGCATTGTTTGCCCGTATCAGCCGGGAAATATGGCTGTATATATCGGAAGATTCCGGGTTCAGTATTTTATAGTACAGGCTGTTGTCCCCGCCGTAATGTATGCCCAGATGGTCGCCGCCGGTTACGGTGATTACGGCAGAGGATTTCACCAGGCTGTCCCTTGCGATAATATGGCAGCTTTCTGTGGAATCGGGATGAATATACCCGTCAGTCCTCAGTTTTTTCAGTTTATAGCCCTCAAGCATCTTTGAAATTTCTGCTGTCTGCCGTGTGGAAAGTTCTGTGCTGTTGAAAGGGTGAAATATACCTTTTGAATAGTTTACAGTCACACTGTCACTTTCGCGCAGGTTTGTGCTTTTCAGAACTGATGAGCCGTCAGTGTATATATACATATTGTAAGCTGCCACTGCCGCCAGGATAACCGGTATCAGCAGTTTTCTGCCCTTTTTCATTTTATCACCTCCTCTAATTTTATTCTACAATATACAAAGGCATCTGTTCAATAAAAGAACAGTCACATTGATACAT
>JAFQAF010000204.1 GCA_017400025.1 Oscillospiraceae bacterium | reverse complement strand
TATAATTTCTATAATATTTGTCTGAAAGGATGGAGATTTTATGAGCAATAAAGCTTTGTATGTATTGGCTGGGTATGACAATAAAACCGAAGCATATCTGTCATCCCTGCAAAACAGATTATACGAGGATGGTTTTACCGGAACCCAGACAAAGAACATTCCTATGCATATAACCCTTGGCTCTTTTCCAACCGACAAAGAGTCTGAATTGACAGACTGTCTAAAGAACATATCCAAGGACCTCACCGCATTTGACATTACTTTTAATCATATAGGGATTTTCTCCGGTGGAAAAGTCTTGTTTGTTGCTCCCGATGCCAATTATAACCTGCTGGATTTAAAGCAAAAATTTGGTGATATTTACGGTTGGGCACCGCACACCACCATAATAATTGACAGCCCCGATGTAATATATCAGGCATTGCCAATTGTTATGAAAGATTTTAACAGTTTCAGCGGAAAAGTGACCTCATTGCACCTGTATGAATTTTTCCCGACAAGACATATTTTGTCTGTGAACCTGAAAGCAGATATTTCTGAACAGTAAATATATTAAAAATCCGGCCTGTACACTGGTTACAGGCCGGATTTATTATTTTGCGGTTTAATTATTTATCAATATCAATCATTGACTGTATCGCAATACAGCGTGGGCCACCCTGTGTGGTAAATGCAGGTGTGAGTTCAACAACTTTGATTTCACAGTGTGGGAATTCTTTTGCCAGCATTTCTTTTGCCTGATTTGCTTCAGACAGATTCTGTGCATGGCTTACCATCAGCATATGTTTTTCGCCAACGCCGATTTTGTGGAAAGTTTCGATACATTTTTCCACTGCTTTTGCAAAGCTGCGGCAAAGGCCTGCTTTTTCCAGCTGTCTGTCATCAGCTGTCTGTGTCATGAGAGGAACAAGACGCAGAAGGCTGCCAACTTTTGCAGCTGTAGGAGTAAGACGGCCACCGCGGCGCAGATAGTCAAAATCCTGTGGGATGAGGAAGGATTTGTCATTGTCCTTGAGATATGTAAGCTGTTCAACAATTTCTTCAACTGTTGCGCCGGCATTTGCCATTTCAGCAGCTTTTCTTACTATCATCCACTGTGGGCCGCAAAGTGAACCGGAGTTGAAAACTGTGATGTGTTCCTTGTTGTCCATCAGTTCGCGTACGCCAACAGCAGACTGATATGCGCCTGAAAGACCGTCTGTGATTGTGATGTGCAGCAGTGGTTCGTCTGCTGTAGCTTTTTCATAATATTCCATCAGGTCTGCAGGTGTAGGCTGTGAAGATGTAGGCAGATGGCCTTCATTGATTATATTGATAAACTCTGTTGTTTCAATTTCTTCTCTTTCACGGTATGTTTTACCCGCAATAGTTACTGTGAGCGGTGCTACTGAAAAGCCTTTTTCCATACCTTCAACAGGTGTGAAAAGGGATGATGTATCTGTAAGAATTTTTACCATATTTTCTTCCTTCTCTTTACATTGTTTTTAAATAGTTTGAAATACCTTAATAAATAGCTTAACATATTTTGTCACATGTTGCAACTAATCTTTTATACAGATATGTAAATATTAATTTACAAAATATGTAAAACTCCGGGTTTTCCGGAGTTTTACACTTTTTTGCCATTACTATATTAATAGAGTACGTTTTTTGCAGGGTCAAGGAAAGCCTGGATGGAAACACATCTTGTACCTGACTGAACAGTGAATACAGGTGTCAGTGTAAAGATTTTCTTTGTGCAGTCCGGGAAATCTTTGTCCAGCATAGCTTTTGCCATTTCTGCATCTTCCATACAGTAGGACTGGGCGATTGTGATAAAATATCTGCCGTCCACACCGGAGTTTCTGAATTCTTCAATAACTTTTTCAACAGCAGGCTTAAGGCTTGGCATTACACCCAGGGCAACAAATCTGGATTTGTCTTCGTTGAAAGCGAGAACCGGAACAATATTCAGGGATGGGTCCAGTTTTCTTTCTTCTTCAGAAACACGGCCTCCGCGCTGTACCATTGCAAAGTCCTGCGGCAGCATATTGTTTCTGTCATTTGCTTTGATATGATCAAGAACTTTCACAATTTCTTCAACTGTGTGGTCTTTGTCTGCCATGTCTTTTGCGATATTTACCATTGCCCAGTTTACACCGCAAACTGTACCGGAATGATAAACTGTGATAAAGTCCTTTATATCGTCGTCCATCATTTCCTTTACAGCACATGCTGATGAATATGCACCGGACAGGTTGGCACCCATTGTGATGTGCAGTATAGGTGTTTCTTCGCTGGCCTGTTCAAACAGGTCCATAACTTCGCCGACTGCAGGCTGTGATGTGGTAGGTTTGTGGCCTGCTTCGATAAGCTCTTTCAGTTCTTCAACTGTAATTTCTTCAATCTCCCTGTAAGAGTTGTCACCGTCAATAAGAGTCATAGGAACAAGGTCAATGCCCATTGCCTTGCCTTCTGCAATTGTCAGCATAGAAGTAGTATCTGTAGTAATTTTAACCATCTTTAATATCCTTTTTTATTTCGTTATGTAGTCTTTAAAATTAGATTACAAAATAAATAATATCATGTAATTCGTTTTTTGACAATACATTAATTGAAAGTTTACACATTTTTTAAAAAAAGAATTTTTCTATTGCAATTTTTTACTTATTGGTATATAATACCATTAAGAAATACAAAATTTTACAAATAAGGAGGAAAATGTAATGATTAAAAATATATCTGCCGATTCTATGACAATAATAAAAAAAATGCAGCAAAGCGAACTTACAGAAAGTGTAATATATGAAGAAATATCAAAGTTTGCAAAAGGCGAAGAAAACCGCCTGACTCTTATGCGTCTGGCAAAAGAAGAAAAAGCCCATTATGAAATATGGAAAAAATATACAGGCATAGAAATGCAGCCTGAAAAATTCAAGATATTCAAATATAAAATGCTGGCAAGGATATTTGGATTTACTTTCGCAGTAAAACTTATGGAACGCGGTGAAGAAAATTCCCAGGAAGAGTATGACAAACTTGCAAAGGAAGTGGAAGAGAGTATTATAATACGCCAGCAAGAAGAAGAACATGAAAATGCCCTGCTGAATATGCTGGATGAAGAAAGACTGCAGTATGTAGGCAGTATGGTATTGGGTCTTAACGATGCCCTGGTAGAACTGACCGGTTCCCTGGCTGGTTTTACATTTGCCATGCAGAATACAAGACTGATTGCTCTTTCCGGTCTTATCATCGGTATTTCTGCCACTTTTTCCATGGCTTCCAGTGAATTTCTGGCAGCTAAAAGCGAAGGCAGAGATGACGCTCTGAAATCTTGTGCATACACAGGTACAGCCTATCTGGTTACTGTAGTATTGCTGATTCTGCCATACCTGCTTCTTGGCAACAGCCAGTACATACTTGCACTGGGTCTTATGATGCTGACAGTAATACTGATTATTGCCGGCTTTACATATTACACATCAGTGGCCCAGGACCAGCCATTTAAATCAAGATTTGCAGAAATGGCAATTATCAGCATCAGCGTCGCAGTAATATCCTTCTTCGTAGGCGTACGGGCTAAACAGATACTTGGTGTAGATATATAATATCAATATCAAATCTGACAGGTAAATAAATTCAAAAATCACCGTTTTTATAACGGTGATTTTTAATATATGAAAAATATTATTTTAAAATATCCTTAAAAGGTGTAAACTGATATATTTTATCTTCTTTGTAACCAAGGTAATAACAGCATAAAGAAACGGCTTCTTAAACACAAAAATGCGGTGAGAAATCTCACCGCATTAATTACAGTTTTTGTCTGATTAACTGATTATTTAGCTTTAACAACATTCATTGTGTCACGTGCAATCATCAGTTCTTCGTTTGTAGCAACAACCAGAACTTTAACTTTAGAGTTAGGACCTGTGATATCGTTGATAGCCATACCACGTTTTTTGTTCTGTTCTTTGTCGATTTCTACGCCGAAGTAGCCCAGACCTTCACATACGCCTTCACGAACGTTTGCAGAGTTTTCACCGATACCTGCTGTAAATACCATTACATCAAGACCGTTCATAGCTGCTGTGTAGCTGCCAACGAATTTCTGCAGCTGGTAGAAGTACATATCCAGAACCAGTTTAGCTTTTTCGTCGCCCTGTTCTGCTGCAACTTCGATGTCACGGCAGTCGCTGGAGATACCGGAAACGCCCAGGAAGCCAGCTTTCTTTGTCAGGTAGTCTGTCAGGTCGTTACCTTTGATACCTGTCAGTTCAGAGATGTAACCTACAACAGATGGGTCAAGGTCACCGGAACGGGAACCCATCATGAAGCCGCCAAGCGGTGTAAGACCCATGGATGTGTCAACAACTTTACCGCCGTCAACAGCTGCCAGGGAAGCGCCGTTGCCCAGGTGAAGTGTAATCATTTTCAGTTCTTCTGGTTTTTTGTCCAGGTATTCTGCAGCAGCTCTGGAAACGAATTTATGGGATGTACCGTGGAAGCCGTAGCGACGGATAGCATGTTTTTCATAGAATTCGTATGGAACAGCGTACATATATGCTTTAGGAGGCATTGTTGCGTGGAAAGCTGTGTCGAATACTACAACGTTTGGTACTTCAGCACCAAATACTTCTTTAGCTGAACGCAGACCGATAGCATGTGCTTTGTTGTGAGCTGGAGCCAGAACGGACAGGTCATCAATTGTCTGGATAACTTCGTCTGTTACGAGACATGGTTCGCTGAATTTTTCAGCGCCCTGCACGATACGGTGGCCGATAGCGTCGATTTCGGATTTGCTTTCGATAACTTTGCCTTCGCCAGCTGTCATCATTTCAACAACTTTGTTGAATGCTTCTTTATGTGTTGGGAAGTCAACTTCTACTTTCCATTCGCCGCCGTTTGCTTTATGTGTGATGAATGAACCGTCGATACCAATTCTTTCACAGTTACCTTTACAGATAACGCTTTCATCTGTCATATCAATCAGCTGATATTTCAGTGAACTGGAACCACAGTTAATAACTAAGATTTTCATTGGTGTGTCCTCCAAATAATTTTTATTGTTTATTCAACATTTTTATTATATAATACCCTTGAGAAATTTTCAAGATTAAAGGAGAAATTTATGTCTAAATCTGTAGGTATTGTTGCAGAATACAATCCTTTCCACACAGGGCACAGGTATCAGACAGACTGTCTGCGCAAGGCCGGCTATGAAAATATAGCCGTGGCAATGAGCGGCAGCTGTGTCCAGCGCGGGCAGTTTGCATTTATGGACAAATTCTCCAGACGGAAAATGGCCCTGGAAAACGGCGTAAGCCTTGTGGCAGAAATCCCCTGCCCTTTTTCAATCAGAAGCGCAGAAGGTTTTGCCGCTGCCGGTATGCAGACACTGAAAGCCATGGGGGTGAATGCAGTATCATTTGGCAGTGAAAGCGGCGACATAAGTCTGCTGAAAAACATTGCAGAATATCTGTTGAGTCGGGAATACGAGCAGCTGCTGGCCGGGTATCTGGCAGAAGGTAACAACTTTGCATCAGCCAGGGAAAAAGCCATTTTTCACCGCTTTGACATAAGCAAAGAGGTGGTTTCCGCTTCCAACGATATACTGGCAATTGAGTATCTCAAAGCCTGTATCAGGCTTGAGTGGGAGCCGGAATTTGCAATAATCAGAAGAGTGGGGGCTGCATATAACCGGCCCGTGGCAAAAGACGGCTATGCATCCGCCAGCGGTATAAGACAGATGATTGCTGAATACCGCCAGGACAGTGCAGGAAAATTTATTCCTGCTGAAAGCAGCGGCACTTTCTATAAAAACCTGGACAGAGGCAATTTCTTTTTGCCGGATACAGCCTATGAAAAAACAGTTCTGTTTACGCTGAGACAGAAAACCGCAAAGGACTTTACACTGCTGCCGGACTGCAATGAAGAGCTGGCCAATGCCTTTGAAAAAGCTGTAGCCTCGTCCCACAGTCTTGAAAGCATGTATGATTCACTGCCGACAAGACGATATACCCGTGCAAGGCTGAACAGGATAATTCTGTGTGCACTGCTGGGTATAGAAAAAGACATGCCCCGTGATATACAGTACGTGAGAGTTCTTGGATTTGATTCCGGTGCAGAACATTTCATGAAGAAAACCGCTGCCAGCTGCAGTCTGCCTTTCTCCCATTCTGCAAAAATCCTGGGTGAAAAAAGCCGGCTGTGCAAAAAAATAGCCGAGACAGAAAGCAAAGCTATGGATGCACAGTCAGCCCTGTTCAGGATAAGCCGGCCACGGATACTGGATT
>JAFQAF010000203.1 GCA_017400025.1 Oscillospiraceae bacterium | reverse complement strand
TCATTATATTTGGTTTTATCCATAACTGTCTCCGTGTTACAACGTTATCTTATATATTAATGTTTGTGTCAGATTTTGTCAATTAATAAAGGGATAGATTTTGCCTCAGTTTTATGTTATATTAAATAAAAAAGATTAAAGGACTTTGATTTGAAACAGATATATATTACCAGACCGGAAAAAAGCATTTCACACTTTCTTTCTGATAATTATCCACTGCTTAAAACCGGTACCGTAAACAAATTTTTCCGCAATAACAAAATAAAGCTGAACGGGAAAAAGGCCCCGCTTAACACTCCGCTGAAAAAAGGCGATATACTCAACCTGTATATCGAAGATTCTTACTTTGAAAAACCTGATAAAGATACAGCCTTCAGGTTCAGCAGCAAAGCACTTGAAATTATATTTGAAGATGAAAATCTTCTTGTTGTGAACAAGCCTGCCGGTATCCCGGTTATTGATGATAACTGGCAGAACTATGACACGCTGATAAACAGAGTAAAAAACTACTGCTATTTAAATGACGTTGACTGTTCCCCTTCCCTCTGTCACAGACTGGACACAGGTACACAGGGTATAGTAATGCTGGCAAAAAACAATGATTTTCTTCAGTTTATGCTGGAACTTTTCAAAGAAAAAAGCCTGCAGAAGGAATATGTATGTGTGGTAAAGGGTATACCGCAGAAAAAAACAGAAACTTATTCAGCTTACCTTACAAAAAACCCAAGAGAAGCCTATGTCACAGTGTCAGCCAAAGCCAAAAACAGCAACTCAAAGCCTATACAGACAAAAGTCACACTGGTTGAAAGCTACAATGATTATTCCCTGCTGAATATCGGCCTGATAACCGGCCGCACACATCAGATAAGGGCACATCTGGCATATCTGGGTATGCCTGTTCTGGGAGACAGCCGCTACGGTATAAACGCCCTCAACAGGCAGCTGAAAATGAAATACCAGACTCTGTGCAGCAAAAAAATCACTTTTGGGAAAATAAACGACAGCCGCTATTCATACTTAAGCGGAAAAAGTTTTGAATGTGCTGACCCATGGTTTGTGGACAGCTTTTACAAAAGAGAATTCTGACAAAATAAGCCACCTGCAATACAGGTGGCTTTTCTGTACATAAAAACACCCGGGGATACCCGGGTGTTTGCTGTTTTAATGTGTCTGGCATACAGGTGGCATATTGTCTGCTGTGTAATAGCCTGTTTTCTTTTCAGGACAGTTGGCATTTGCAATATCGCCTGTTTCGCCGCAGAATTCCATAACTTCAATTCCGCTTGGAACATCGAAGCTCTTCAGCGGAAGTTCTTTCTGTGACTGATTCATTACATAACGCCATGCTCTTGTTGGCGGATGTTTATATGCATATTCCTTCCAAGGCAGAACATCAGGTGTATCATAACCCCACCATACAGCTGTTGAGTAATATGGTGTAACGCCGCAGAACCAGTGGTCCTTATCGTCAGATGATGTACCTGTTTTACCTACAGAATCCATTCTTTCTGTCTGCAGGCCGAATGATGTACCGCCGCTTTCATAAAGAACGGTTCTCAGTGCACGGTTCATGATATATGCAGTTTCTTCAGAGATAGCCTGTACTGTAGTAACCTTTGTTTCAAGGATTACTTCACCGTCTGCATCTTCTACTGTTGTGTAGCAGTGAGGTGTTGTATATTTGCCTTCATTGCCGAATATAGCATATGCAGCAGCCATTTCCAGAGGAGATACACCATAAGTAAGACCGCCAAGGGCAAGAGGTGCCAGGTCAAGGTCTTTTGTAGGGTGAATTGTGGAAATGTGCAGTGTGTTTACAAGGAAATCCATGGAAACTTCCGGTGTCAGCATTCTTGCAGTTCTTACAG
>JAFQAF010000202.1 GCA_017400025.1 Oscillospiraceae bacterium | reverse complement strand
TATATTTCTTTTCTGTCTGAAGAAGCCAATCCATACTGTATTACCTCCACATATGTAGTTTTCATCTCATTGTTATGTACTATATTACACTATTTATTCAGCTTTGTAAATAGAATAACCTGCTGTGTTTTTGCTAATTTACAATTATGTACCGGCTGTACATCCATAACTTGTATGTTTTGCTGTATTGTATAATATAAGTTTTTATGTTAAAATAAAATGATTAATAATGCAAATTATTCAAATATAAAATATAAAGGAGAAAAGGAATGGAAAATACAAATCTTGTACCTGAAATGCAGGAAGAAAACCTTAACGAACAGATGCAGATTCGCCGCGGTAAGCTGAAAGCACTGCAGGACAAAGGTCAGGACCCATATGTAAAGACAAAATACGATGTGACTGACTATGCAAAAGACGTAGTAGAAAACTATAATGACGAAGCAGAAGACCACGGCACAGCCAGCCTGGCAGGCCGTATTATGTCCAAACGTATTATGGGCAAAGCTGCATTTATGGACCTGAGAGACCACTCCGGAAAAATCCAGCTGTATCTGAACCAGAAAATTCTGGGCGAAGAATACTATAAAGAAATCACTACCTGGGACATCGGCGATATCGCAGGTGTAAAAGGCGAAATCTTCAGAACAAAACACGGTGAAATCTCTATCAGAGTTAAAGAAATAGAACTGCTGTCCAAATCACTGATTCCGCTGCCTGAAAAATGGCACGGCCTCACAGACACAGAAATGCGCTACCGTCAGAGATATGTTGACCTTATCGTAAACCCTGACGTTAAGGAAACATTTGTAAAACGCAGCCTGATTCTGCGTTACCTGCGCGAATACCTGGACAACAAAGGCTTCATTGAAGTGGACACACCAATTCTCACACCGTTTGAAATCGGTGCTTCTGCAAGACCTTTCATCACACACCACAACACACTGGATATGGATATGGTTCTGCGTATTGAAACAGAGCTGTATCTGAAACGTCTTATCGTTGGCGGTTTTGACAAAGTTTATGAAGTGGGCCGTATCTTCAGAAACGAAGGTATGGACACAAAACACAACCCGGAATTCACATCCATCGAGCTGTACCAGGCATACGCAAACTACTATGACATCATGGACCTTGTTGAAGATATGATGAAAACAGTTACACAGAAGGTTTGCGGCACTCTGGAAGTCCCATATCAGGGCAAAACTATCAATATGGGCCACTGGGAAAGAATGACAATGCTGGAAGCTGTAAAGAAATACTCCGGTGTTGACTTCAACGAAATCAAATCTGACGAAGAAGCAATCGCAGTTGCAAAAGAACATCATGTTGAACTGCCTGAAACACCTTCCAAAGGCGCTATCCTGGCAGAATTCTTCGATGCTTATGTAGAAGAAAACCTTATCCAGCCTACATTCATCTATGACTACCCTGTAGAAATCAGCCCGCTGGCAAAACGCAAACCGGAAGACCCTGCATACACAGAACGTTTTGAATACTTCATCAATGCAATGGAATTCGGCAATGCCTTCAGCGAACTGAACGACCCTATCGACCAGAAAGGCCGTTTTGAAAGACAGGTTGCAGAAAGAAAAGCACTGGAACCAAACACAAAGGCACAGGTGGACTACGACTATGTAACAGCTCTGGAATACGGTATGGCACCAACAGGCGGTCTGGGCTTCGGTCTTGACAGACTTGTTATGCTGCTGACAGACTCCGCATCCATCCGCGATGTACTGCTGTTCCCAACAATGAAACCTGAAAAATAATCCATAGGCTAAAACAGACCAACCGGCGGGCAGG
>JAFQAF010000201.1 GCA_017400025.1 Oscillospiraceae bacterium | reverse complement strand
TGTATTCTTTGTGGTCAGTGCTTTGTTGTATGCCCGCAGAATGCAAAAGAAATATCCAGTGAACTGGAAAAAGTAAAGGTATTTATCCAGTCAGGTGTACCGGTAGTAGTAAGTCTGGCACCATCCTTTGTTGCTAACTACGACGGCGCAGGTATTAATGCTATGCGAAAGGCACTGACAAAGCTGGGCTTCTTCGGTGTTGAAGAAACAGCTCTTGGTGCAACAGTTGTAAAAAATGAATACGAAAGAATGCTGCGTGAAGATGACAGGGATGTGCTTATTTCTTCCTGCTGCCATTCAATTAATCTGCTTATCCAGAAGCATTACCCACAGGCACTTGAATATCTGGCAGATGTGGTTTCTCCTATGCAGGCACACTGCAAGGATATCAAATCACGTATACCAAATGTAAAAACAGTATTTATCGGTCCATGTGTAGCAAAAAAAGACGAGGCTGAACACTATGAAGGTATAGTTGATGCTGTTCTCACATTTGAAGAATTAAGTACCTGGTTAAAAGAAGAAAATATTGAAATTGTAAAAGAAGAAGAAAAAGACGATAACAGCAAAGCACGTCTTTTCCCGACTACAGGCGGTATATTGAAAACAATGGCACAGAATGTACCGGGTTATACATATATGGCTATTGACGGTGTTGAAAACTGCAAACAGGCACTTAAAGATATTATTGAAGGTAAAGTGCACAAATGTTTTATCGAAATGTCGGCCTGTGTAGGCAGCTGTGTAGGCGGGCCGGTTATGGAAAAATATCATCATTCTTCAATCAAAGATACTATTGCTGTAAACAATTTTGCCGGCAGCAAGGACTTTGAGGTGGCCCAGCCTAAAGCAGATGAAATGAAGAAAAACTTTGAATATATCGAACAGAGATATTTGAAACCAAGCGAAATGGAAATTTTGTCTGTTCTCCGCCAGATGGGTAAATTCAAACCATCACAGGAACTGAACTGCGGTTCTTGCGGCTACAATACCTGCAGAGAAAAAGCTATCGCAGTATGCCAGGGTAAGGCAGAAATTTCTATGTGTCTGCCATTCCTTAAAGACAAAGCAGAAAGCTTTTCAGACAATATAGTTAAAAACTCTCCAAATGGTCTGATTGTTCTTAACGACAGACTGGAAGTTCAGCAGATAAATGAAGCTGCCAGAAAAATAATTAACATTCCAAATGCCAGAGATGTTCTGGGAGACCTGGTAATAAGAATTCTTGATCCTGCACCATTTATGAAGGTGCTTACAACAGGACAGGAAATCCGAAATCAGCGCGTATATCTGGCAGAATACAAACGCTATGTTGAACAGTCAATATTTATGGATAAAGAATCAAATCTGGTAATTGGTATTATGCGTGATATCACAGAGGAAGAAACACAGCGCAGAAGAAAAGAAACCATCAGCCGGCAGACAGTAGAAATCGCTGACCAGGTTGTTGACAAACAGATGCGTATTGTACAGGAAATAGCATATCTTCTGGGTGAAACAGCTGCAGAAACAAAAATTGCTCTCAGCAAACTGAAGGAGTCTATTTCAAATGAATGATTTATGTGCAGATATCGGATACAAAAGTATCAATCATTATGGTGAACAGTTGTGTGGTGACCATGTTGAAGTGGTAGAAGTAGAAGATGGATCTACAATAATTGTTTTGTCTGACGGTTTGGGAAGTGGCGTAAAAGCAAGCATTTTGTCTACGCTTACTTCAAAAATCTTATCCACAATGATGGCCGCAGGTCTTCCGATTGAAGAATGTGTAGGTACCATTGCAGATACACTGCCGGTATGTTCTCTGCGCGGTGTGGCCTATTCCACATTTACAATAATACGCATTGTGGACAATCATACTGCTGAAATCTTCCAGTATGATAATCCTCATGTGGTTATTATCCGCAATGAAAAGAACTATGAATATGCCAAAACAGAAATGAATATAGGCGGCAAGCGTGTTTTCAAATCTGTTATCCAGCTCAGAGAAAATGATATCTTTGTTGCGATGAGCGACGGCTGTCCTCATGCAGGTATCGGCACAGCTTACAATTTTGGCTGGAAGAGGGAAGATATTATAGAATTTCTTGAGACCATGGCTCCGGCAGGCTATACAGCCAAAAACCTGTCTACTATCCTGGTGGATGAGTGCAACAGATTATATGGCGAAAAACCAGGTGATGATGCTACGGCCTGTATAGTAAAAATAAGAAAAAGAGAGCCAATGAATATGCTGTTTGGCCCACCGTCAAACCGTGATGATGCAAACAGAATGATGTCGCTGTTTTTCTCCAAAGAAGGCAAACATATTGTATGTGGCGGCACCACATCGTCAATAGCGGCAAAATATCTGGGGAAAACAGTGAAAGCCAGTCTGAATTTCGAACACTCAGATGTTCCTCCTATTGCTGAAATCGAAGGGGTGGATCTTGTAACAGAAGGTGTAATCACTGTCAACAAAGTGCTGGAATATGCAAAGGATTATCTGGGTGAAAACAAATACTACGAGCACTGGAACTTTAAAAAAGACGGTGCATCTCTTATCAGCCGTCTGCTGTTTGAAGAAGCCACAGATATAAATTTCTATGTGGGCAGGGCTATAAATCCGGCTCATCAGAACCCGGACCTGCCAATAAATTTCAATATTAAAATGAATCTGGTTGAAGAACTGTCCAAATGTCTTCGCCAGATGGGTAAACGTATTAAAGTCAGTTATTTTTAAAGGAGTATATTGTGGAAAGTTTTGATAAAAAAGTAGTACGAAAATTTGATACTAAAGTACAGTACCTGAAATACAAAGTTCTTCGTGAAGTGGCCCGTCACGCATGGAATGACACCTTGTTGGAAAACGTAATGGATATTCCAAAAGCCATCGTTCCCGGCAAAGAGCCAACTATGAGATGCTGTGTTTACAAAGAAAGAGCTATTCTGGGTGAACGAGTGAAAATTGCAATGGGCGGTGACCCTACAAACCCAAATGTTATTCAAGTAATCGACATTGCCTGCGATGAATGTCCGGCAGCTGGTTATTCAGTAACTGATTCCTGCCGTGGCTGTCTGGCTCACCGTTGTGAAGATGTGTGCCCAAGAGGTGCAATATCCTTTGACCACAACCATGTAGCTCATATTGATAAGACAAAATGCATTGAATGTGGCAAATGTGCAGAAGTATGCCCATATTCAGCTATTACAAACCGAAAACGTCCATGTCAGGTAGCATGTAAGGTAAAAGCTATCGATATCAATGTTGATGGTGCAGCAGCTATCAACGACGAAAAGTGCACATCCTGCGGTGCATGTGTTTACCGGTGCCCATTTGGTGCTATTTCTGACAAATCATATATCCTCAATGTTATCGACCTTATCAAACGCAGCGAAAACAACACAAAATATAAAGTTTACGCTGTTGTCGCACCATCTATTTCCAGCCAGTTCTCCTATGCAAAACTGGGTCAGGTTATTAAAGGTCTGAAAGAACTTGGATTCCATACAGTTGTTGAAGCAGCACTGGGCGCAGACCTGGTTGCAATGAGCGAAGCAAGAGAGCTTACAGAAAAGGGATTCCTTACAAGTTCCTGTTGTCCGGCATTTGTTTCTTACATAAAATCAGAATTTCCTGATCTTGCCCAGCATATTTCACACAACCTTTCACCTATGGTTGAGATTTCAAAATACATAAAGAAAACTGACCCAGGCGCAAAAGCAATATTTATCGGACCATGTACAGCTAAAAAAGCTGAAGCACAGCTGGAAAAAGCAAAACCATATGTTGATGCTGTTCTTACATTTGAAGAACTGCAGGCTCTCTTTGACAGTAAAGCTATGGATATCACAACTCTGGAAGAAGATGTGCTGGATAATGCATCATACTACGGCAGGATTTTTGCACGTAGCGGTGGACTGTCAGACGCAGTTGTTCAGGCATTGAAAGAACAGGGACTGGAAGACTTCCCTCTGAAAGCAGTTGCCTGCAACGGCATAGAAGAATGCCGTATTGCTCTTTTGAAAAAGAGAAAAGGTGTTCTGGATGCCAACTTCATCGAAGGTATGGCTTGTCTTGGTGGCTGTATCGGCGGTGCCGGCTGTCTTACACATGGTGCAAAAAATAAAGCTGAAGTAGACAAATACGGCAAAGAAGCCCTTGAAAAAACAATTTCTGAAGCTATTTCCGTCATAAAATAAATCCACACCAGACGAAAATAAGGATCCTCAGCAAAGACCATTCACTTGCAGAACGCATGATTTCTCACGAAATCCCTTTTGAAAATGCAGAAGAAGCATTCAGAATAGCAGATAATGCAGATATATCACTTAAAGTAATGATAGTAGAATAAAATAAGTAAGCGTATACACTTAAATGGTGTATACGCTTTTTTGTGGACAAAGGGGAAATCGGTCATCCACTTTCATTTTTTCTTTATTTTACTGATAAAATCAAATATTTTATAAATTTCGTACTGATTTCGTACTGTTAAATCAATTCTATAGAATTTGTATAATTCTTATGGTTGTATATATAGATTTAGACAATAAAAATTATAATTTTTTAATTTCTTGAATTGCCTTCATTATCCAAATTTTAGCTCCATTCAGGCGATAACCTTTGAAACCGGATTCTACAAGTATAGCTTCAATTTCTTCTGAAGAAATATCCAGATTTACAAGTTTCGATAAATCTGTGTCAACAGCAACATCCTGTAAATAATCATAATAGGTGCCACTGTAACCAAAACTTGTGGCATACAGAGCAACATCCTCGCAGGCTTTTTCTACCATTTCTTCAGTGTCTTCATAGAAAAGACTGCGGCCATTATCATACAGAGGATAAAAACTTTCGCCCTTTTGGGAAATTTTAATGGCAATATTTGATAAATGCCTGTCATAAAGAAGAAATAACTGTATTTTTAT
This sequence comes from Oscillospiraceae bacterium, assembly GCA_017400025.1. The sequence continues at coordinate 2,817 of JAFQAF010000201.1, read as the reverse complement.
ATACATTTTTGAGAACTAATTTTTTGTGCTAAATGAAATCGTTCAAAATAATATAGCTTTGTTCAGAAAATACTTGTAATTTAATTCAAGAATAAAACTTCAAAATAGTAACCCCCCGGCTTTGCCGGGGGGTTACTATTATATCATCTTTTAGTCATATATCGTTAACTGATATTTTCTGTATGTATAACACCTAGATAGAGAAATTTGCAGTTATTTTTTTAATGTCTCTATATATTTTCTAATTGGACTATAATAAAAATTATCATTTGATGAATATTGGTGATGATATCCATCAATCCAAGGAACATTATTATATTCTGCTCTGATGCTTTTTTTGACAATTCGCTGATGCAGGCACCATTATGTCTACCTAAGCATATTACGACAGTCGGCTCAATAAGGTTGATTTGATTTATAAGCAATTTTTCAAAAGATTCTATATGCTCAGTATAGTGTTTAGTAGCGATAGATATCTCGGAATCGGCCTTTGTTCCGCCACCCACCTTTTTGATTTCAAGAATTGATATTTTATTGATTATATTGAGATAGTCTTTGTGCAATAATTAATATTACACAGGGCTTTTTTGCAAATAAATTGAAATGCTGTAAATATTATGTAATAATATAATTAAATATAGCAATATACAGTCTTAATCTTTATAAAAAAAGGTAACTCATTATGGCAAAATCTATTGTATTTTTTGATACAGAAGTTGGTATCGATGATAAAAAAATACACGATATAGGAGCAGTAAGCAGCGACAGAGGTGCATTCAGATCTACTTCTATAAGGGAATTTTGCGCCTTTATTTCAAAAAGCGATTTCATTTGTGGCCATAATGTTGTTAATCATGATATCAAATATCTTAAAGAATACGGCGCCAATATTAATGCTACTATTATAGATACACTTCACATATCTCCAATTCTTTTCCCTAAGCGTCCTTATCATGGTTTGTTGAAAGATGACAAATTGCAAGTAGACGAATTGAATAATCCTGTAAATGACAGTAAAAAAGCAGAAAAGTTATTCTATGATGAAGTTAATGCATTTTTTGAACTTCCATCTCAGATGAAACGCATTTTGTGCTGCTTGCTATATAACAAAAAAGAATTCAAAGGATTTTTTGAATATGTGAATTTCAAGCCATATGACTCTAAAGTTGACATACTCATAAAAGATTACTTTAAAGGAAAAATATGCGAAAACTCAAATATTGCTCCTCTTATTAATAATTATCCTGTAGAACTCGCTTATGCGTTAGCATTAATAAATGCAGAAGATGTCCATTCTATAACTCCTCCTTGGGTACTCAGAAATTACCCTAAAGTAGAGAATACTATAAAATACCTCAGAGGCACACCTTGTGAATCCGGATGCGAATATTGCAAAGGCAATCTCGATATTCATAAAGCTTTAAAAAGAATTTTTGGATATGACAGTTTTAGAACATATAATGGTGAACCTTTGCAAGAAAAAGCAGCACAAGCGGCTGTTGATGGAAAATCTGTCTTGGCAGTTTTTCCTACAGGTGGCGGCAAGTCCATTACCTTCCAGTTGCCTGCACTTATGGCGGGGCAAGCTGTACATGGTTTAACCGTTGTTATTTCTCCTCTGCAGTCTTTGATGAAAGACCAAGTTGATAACCTCAATAGCATTGGAATAACAGACGCTGTAACAGTAAATGGTTTGTTGGATCCTATTGAAAGGGCAAATGCTCTGGAAAGAATATCTAATGGTTCAGCATCACTGTTGTATATATCACCAGAGCAATTACGTTCCAAGACAATAGAAAGAATGCTTGTATCTCGCAATATTGCAAGATTCGTAATAGATGAAGCACATTGTTTCTCCGCATGGGGACAGGATTTCCGTGTAGACTACCTTTATATTGGTGATTTTATTAAGGAACTGCAGAACAAGAAAGAGGATAAAAAACCTATACCGGTTTCTTGTTTTACTGCAACCGCAAAACAAAAAGTAATAAGCGATATTTGCGAATATTTTAAACGAAAGCTAGATCTTGATCTTGAAATATTTGCTACCTCAGCAGCTCGACGGAACCTGAAATATACTGTTTTATATAAAGAAACCGACGAAGAAAAATATAATGCATTACGCGATCTTATAGCGCGGAAAAATTGTCCGACGATTGTGTATGTGTCAAGAACCAAGCGCACTAAAGATCTTGCGGATAAACTTACCAGTGACGGATTCAAGGCCCGCCCATTCAATGGCAAGATGGATCCTACTGATAAAGTTATTAATCAGGAAGCATTTATAAAGAATGAAATTCAAGTTATAGTGGCAACCTCTGCTTTCGGAATGGGTGTTGATAAAAAGGATGTAAAATTAGTAGTACATTTTGACATTTCAAGTTCCCTAGAAGATTACGTGCAGGAAGCAGGGCGTGCTGGACGTGACCCTTCTTTGGAAGCAGAATGTTATGTTTTATTTAACGACAATGACTTGGATAAACATTTCATACTGTTGAATCAAACCAAGCTTAGTATTAGTGAAATTCAGCAAGTATGGAAAGCAATAAAGGACCTCACCAGGATGCGCCCAACTATCTGTTGTTCTCTTCTGGAAATAGCAAGGCAAGCAGGATGGGATGATTCTGTTGTGGATATAGATACACGTGTAAAAACTGCAATTTCTGCATTAGAAAATGCCGGTTATGTTAAGCGTGGCTATAATGTTCCACATGTGTATGCGACAAGTATTCTCGCCAATAATATGCAGGACGCTGCAAGAAAGATAGATAAGTCTACCCTTTTTGCAGAAGATCAAAAAGAAAATGCGAAGCGAAT
>JAFQAF010000200.1 GCA_017400025.1 Oscillospiraceae bacterium | reverse complement strand
GCTCCGTCAAAATACTTTTTGTCCGGGAACAGCTCTGTGCCTTTTACAAATTCCCACACGTCCAGACAGCCGCCAATCAGCGGCCCCTGCACCTTGCCTTTGCCCTGAAGCAGTATATAGCCCCGGTTCGGCTTCATTTTCTTTGAAATATTCCGGTTTTCCTCTGTCCAGGGCAGGTATTCATCGGTGAATTCCCGGCAGGGTTCTATCACGCCCAGCGGGGCAGGGGAGAACAGTGCCTTTTCCACCCATTTTTTGCTGTATTCAAACATTCCGTTGTTTTCTGCAAATTCTGCCAGAATGCTTGGTCCGTAAAAGGATGTAAAGCCTGCCTTGTGGCATATCAGATGTGTTACTGTGCTGTCTGAATACCCCATATATATTTTGGGGTTTGCCCGTATGGTTTCCCAGTCAATGTACGGCAGCATTCGCACACTGTCACTGCCGCCTATGCAGGAAAAAATCGCCTTTATCTCCTTGTCTGCAAATGCGGCGTTCAGGTCAGCGGCGCGGGCCTGGGGATTGTTGTATACAAACTCACTGCCTGCCAGGGTGTGGGGCATTTCCACTACCACCAGCCCCATTTCTTCCAGCTGTTTTTTGCCGGCTTCATATCGGAAGCGCAGGCTTTCATCCCCTGCACCGCCCCAGGAGGAAGAAACTGTACACACTTTATCGCCTTTTTTCAGTACCTTTGCTTTTTTCAGCATACTGCCACCGCCTTTTGTTTTATATAACACTTATACCACAATTTTATAAAATAAACAACCACCCTGCCGGCCGGCAAAGGGTGGTTATTGTATGTATTATGGTGCTGTGCCGTTATGCAGGTGTGTAAACCAGCCGGTAGCTGTCATTGCCGGAAAGCTCTGCCTGGTCCACGCCATATGTGGTGTAATTGCCCTCGCCGTCCAGCAGTGCCCAGTAGGCATTGTCTTCTTCGTATACAGCCTTTATGCCGTTTACATGGCTGATATACAGGCCGTAATCGCCTACAGTGCCTTCCACAATTTCCAGTGCAACCAGTGCGCTGCCAAGTGTGGCCTCATCTGTGTGCAGTGTAAGTGTGATTGTTTTTTCTTCTGCTGTCACAGCCAGTGCCACTGTGTTTGCACCTTCGCCGATTTCTGTGTCTTCGGTGTAGGTTGCTGTTGCCCACAGGCCTGTTGTTTCAGTCTGCTGTGTGTTGCCGTCTGTTTTCTCTGCTGTGCCACTGTCCTGACAAGCCACCAGGCAGAACACCATAACAAAAGAAAGCATAACTGATAAAAGTTTTTTCATTTGTCTTACCTCTTTTTATTTTTGTCAACAGAAAACGCCTTTTCCCGGGCAGAAAAGGCGTGTATACATATCAATGCAGATTGCCTTCATTGCCCAAGGCTGTACAGTAAATCACAGTGCAGGCATTCCGACTTGTGCCTTTCCGGCAGATACGATAATGGCTGTTGTGGCGGATTCTCACCGCACTTCCCCTGCTTTCAGTTATGAAAATGATAAATCACCCTGTGAAAACGTATTCAGTTGCAATAGTATTATAGCACACAGCATCATTTATTTCAATTGAAAAGGCAGGCACTGATGCCTGCCCTGTGAGTTTATACTCTTGTGATTTCAAATTTTGGTGCAAATTCTTTGCATACAGCCACTTCTTCTGTGCTGTAGCCCACTGCAAGTGCGGCCAGAGGTGTAAAGTTTTCAGGAATGCCGAAAGCTGCCTTTTTCTCTGTATCTTTCTGCAGTGCTGCTGTCACACCATACAGATAAATGCTGCCCAGCCCCAGGTCTGTAGCCATAAGGCTCATCATTTCCACCACACAGGCTGCATTCTGGTCGCCGATGCCCGGTGCAGGGGATGGGGGACAGGATACAATTATAAGTGCAGGTGCGCCGTAAATGCCGTTAAGACCGGCCAGTGCATCCTTGTCTGTAACAACTGTCAGCATAGGTGTGCACATTTTTGGCAGGCCAAGAGGCGCAAGGGAAGCGGCTGTGATTACTTTTTCCAGCTTTTCAGCTTCCACAGCTTTGTCAAGGTAAGAGCGGTGTGATTTTCTTGAAAGCAATACTTTTTCCAGTTCCATAGTAAATCTCCTTTTTGAGAATTAAATTTTATATTTACATTATAACACACATATTGGAAATTTCTATGAAAACAGCAAGGATGCGGATGCTTTTTTATTCAGAAATCAGCCGTTGTTTTCCAGCTCGCCTTTGCTTGCTGCTGACAGATATGCGTTGAGGAAAGCCTGGATATTGCCGTCCATAACCATATCCACACGGCCGTCTTCGTGGCCTGTACGGTGGTCTTTTACCAGAGTATATGGCATAAATACATAGCTGCGTATCTGGCTGCCCCAGGCAATTTCTTTCTGAACACCCTTGATGTCTTC
>JAFQAF010000199.1 GCA_017400025.1 Oscillospiraceae bacterium | reverse complement strand
ACAGAGTAGCCTTCAAATTCAAGATAGATACCTGTTTCTTTTTCAACAACAAGAGCATTGCAGAAATTCATTGTAGGTGAGCCGATAAAGACAGCAACAAATTTGTTTACAGGTTTTGTATAAAGGTTTCTTGGTGTGTCAACCTGCTGGATAATACCATTGTACATAACAACAATTCTTGTACCCAGAGTCATAGCTTCTGTCTGGTCATGTGTTACATATACAAAAGTTGTTTCCAGTTCTTTGTGCAGGTGTGCCAGCTGGCTGCGCATTTCTGTTCTCAGCTTGGCATCAAGGTTGGACAGTGGTTCGTCCAGCAGGAAAACTGCAGGTTTTCTTACCATTGCACGACCCAGTGCCACACGCTGGCGCTGACCGCCGGAAAGAGCCTTTGGCTTTCTGTCCAGATAATCTGTAAGGCCAAGAATAGCTGCTGCTTCGTTTACCTTTTTGTCTATTTCTTCTTTTGGTGCTTTTGCAAGCTTGAGTGCAAAAGCCATATTGTCACGTACAGTCATATGAGGATAGAGAGCATAACTCTGGAAAACCATAGCAATATCTCTGTCCTTTGGTGCAACGTTGTTTACAAGATTGTCGCCGATCCACAGTTCGCCTTCAGTAATATCCTCAAGACCTGCAATCATACGCAGTGTTGTGGATTTACCGCATCCTGAAGGACCAACAAGCACGATAAATTCTTTGTCTTCAACTTCAAGATCAAATCCTTTTACAACCTGTACACCATTATCATACGTTTTCTTAACGTTTTTAAATGATAATTTAGCCATTTTATTTATTTATCCTCCAAAGAGAGTTTTCTGGTGCTTTCACCTTTTTTTATCTGAAATGGAACAACTTCATAGACCGCTTCTTTTTTGTTGTCGATAATATCAGTCAGTATTTCAACGCTTCTGGTTGCAATCTGTTCCCTGCTCTGCCTTATCGTAGTGAGTTTTGGCACAAGATAGTCTGAAAGGTCTATACCGTCAAAGCCTACAAGGGATATATCCTGAGGGACTTTCATCCCCATATCTGTAATAGCTCTCATAGCGCCTATAGCCATAACATCTGACATTGCAAAAAGTGCAGTGATATCATTTGCTCTCTGCAGCAGTTTTTTCGCCGCCGCATAACCGTATTCCACAGAAAACATTGTGCTTTCATAGTTTCTGTAAAAATCAAAGTTAATGCCGTATTCTTCAAAAGCTTTTTTGCAGCCTTTGTAACGTTCGGCAGCGGTGCGTGATTCCTCAATGTAACCGCCAAGGATACCTATATTTCTGTGCCCCTGTTCAATAAGATGTTTTACAGCTGCATAGCCTGCATCGCAGTCATCTGTTGTTACGCTGGACAGGTTTTCAAAATTCAGTTCCTTTGCGGAGTTTGTAACAAAAATACAAGGAATTTTTACATTTTCAAACTGCCTGCGGAAAAACTGATGGTTACTGCCCAGGAACATTATACCTACCGGGCGTCTCTCCTTTATTACCTGAAGAGCTGTTTCCATTTCATTTTCAATTTCATTTATATAATATATAAGACAATCATAGCCTTTTTTGCCTATTTCACCCTGTAACTGACCAAGGATAGATGCAAAAAGCATGTTTTGTGAACCTTTTACAATTACAGCAATGGCATTGCTGGCCTGTTGCTTAAGATGTTTTGCATTACTGTTAAGTTTAAAGTGATGTCTGTTCACCACTTCCATAATTTTTTGCCTTGCTGTTTCCGATACATCCGGCTGATTGTTAAGTACACGGGAGACAGTTCCCACTGCATAGCCGGATTCTCTGGCAATATCCTTTATAGTGATGGACATCAGCCTTTAACAGCACCAGCTGCAACGCCTTTGATAATATGCTTCTGACCCAGCAGGTAGATAATAACAATAGGGATAACTGTCAGCATGATGCATGCCATCATAGGTCCCATTTCTACACGGCCGTAACTGCCACGGAAATACTGGATAAGCATAGGAACTGTTTTAAATTTTTTGATATCAAGAACCAGTGTAGGCAGCAGATAGTCATTCCACACCCACATTGCTTCAAGAATACCTACAGAAACCATTGTAGGCTTGAGCATAGGCAGAACAATAAGGAAATAAGTCTGCAGAGGATTGCAGCCGTCAATCATAGAAGCTTCTTCAACTTCCAGAGGGATGGATTTCATGAAACCTGCAAACATAAATGTAGCAAGACCTGCACCAAAGCCCAGATATATAATCCATATATTCCATGGCTTATTCAGCTTCAGCTGGTCAGCGGTCTGTGAAAGTGTAAACATAACCATCTGGAAAGGTACAACCATGGAAAATGCAAACAGCATATAAAGGCCTGATGAAACAAAACCATGTACGCGTGTGATAAACCATGAACACATTGAGCAGAACAGCAGTATGGCACCAACTGATGTGATGGTGATAAGGAAGCTGTAGCCCAGTGACTGTAAAAAGCCTTTTGAATTGATGGCATTTACATAGTTTTCAAGACCTGCAAATGTTTCTGCAGTAGGAAGCTGGAATGCACCGGATGTTGTGATTGCTCTTTCCTGCTTGAGAGAGTTGAAAAGAATCATTACAATCGGGTACATATAAAGTACAGATGCAACGGCAAGGATAAAGGACCAGACAGTGTCCACAGCATTTTTCTGTTTTTTCATTATGCCTGTACCTCCCTTGAACGAGTTGCCCTGAGCTGGATAAATGAAATCACAACAACCAGAATGCAGAACAGTACAGCTTTAGCCTGGCCGTAGCCTTTCCACTGCATACCTGCACGTGCATAGAATGTCTGGTAAATGTTGAGAGCCAGCATTTCAGTAAGATGACCAGGGTCACCTGCTGTAAGAGCAAGGTTCTGGTCGAAAAGTTTGAAAGAGTTTGTAAGTGTGAGGAACACACAAACTGTAATGGAAGACATAATCATAGGAAGTTTTACTTTCCAGAATGTCTGCCAATGTGTAGCGCCGTCTATAGCAGCCGCTTCAATAAGATCGTCAGGCACGTTCTGCAGGCCTGCGATGTAAATTATCATCATATAACCAATCTGCTGCCAGGCTGTAAGAATAATAAGACCCCAGTAGCCTGCCTGTGTATTGAGAGCCAGCAGAGGCTGACCAACAATGGACAGAATACAGTTGATAAGAATCTGCCAGATATAACCCAGTACAATACCGCCTATAAGGTTTGGCATAAAGAATACTGTACGGAAAATGTTTGTACCTTTCAGGTTGCGTGTGAGCAGAAGTGCAAGACCGAGAGCCACAACGTTTATAAGTACTATTGATACTACTGCAAATGAAACAGTGAATTTGAAAGAATTCAGAAACATTTCATCTGTGAGAACATATTTATAGTTGGCAAAACCCACCCATTGAGCATTCTTTACTGTAGTGAATTTACAGAAAGAAAGATATAAACCCTCAATAAAAGGAATGATAAATCCTATTGTAAAAGCAAGCAGCGTAGGCAGCACAAAAACAGGACTGTATTTTTTAAGTGCTTTTTCCATAAAACGCTCCTTAGTTTATAAAAATGCAAAAGACGGCAAGAAAACTTGCCGCCTTTCGTTTCAAATATTAAATATAGTATTATTTAATTTTTGTATTAGCCGTTAGCAAGTGCATATTCAGCTGCCCAACCGTCAACGAAGTTTTTAACTACTACGTTCCAGTTGTCATCTGTCTGATCTGCAGCGTATGTTGTCAGAGCAGAACCAACCATGTTTTTCCATTCTTCAGATGGCATTGTTGGGAAGTTCCAGCCTATTGGAGTTTTGCCTGCAGCGATCATAGCGTCAGCTTCCTGAACAAATTTGTTGTCAGCTGGCAGAGCTTTTGCAAATGGAATTACAAAGCCCATTTCTTTACACATGCCGTTGAGACCTGTGTCAGAAGTTACACACCAGTTAAGGAATGCGAGTGTAGCATCGATATCAGCCTGTGCTGCCTGGCCGTTTACACACCAGTAGTTTTCAGAACCTGTGCACAGACCCTGGTTAGCTTCGTCACCAACGCCGATGTACAGAGGAATCATTGTAAGGTCATCAATGATAGCTGCGAGGTCGCCAGCTGCCCATGTACCATTCTGATAGAATACAGCTTTGCCTTCAATCATTTCTGTTACAGCGTCATTACCTGTTTTTGCAGAAAGTTCTGCTGGATCACATGTAGCATTGTTGATGTACAGATCCCAGATATCTCTGTAGTTGTCAAGGTATGTGCCTTTGATTGTGCCAGGAGTGATACCTTCTGTTGCATATTCAAATGTCAGTGGAAGGTTTGCAAGGTGAGTTTTGAATCTCCAGTCAGAAGAACCGTCCATACCTGCGGAAGAGAATGCTGCAAAGCCCAGTTCATCTTTTCTTGCCTGGATGTCTTCAGCAACTTTTTTCAGGTCTGCGAAAGATTTGATATCTTCAACTGTGTAGCCTGCTGTTTCGAGCAGTTTTGTGTTAGCGATGATACCGTATGTTTCGATAACATAAGCAAGACCGTAAACTTTGCCGTCTTCTACAAGAGCAAAGTCATCGCCGAGGAGCTGACCATAAACGTCAGAACCTGCCAGGTCATAGCAGTAGTCTTTCCAGTTAGCAAGGCCAACAGGACCGTTAACCTGGAACAGTGTTGGAGCGGATTCTTTGCCCATTTCAGACATAAGAGTTGTTTCGTATTCGCCGGAAGCAGCTGTAACAACTGTTACTTCAACGCCTGTTTCTTCTGTGTATGCTTTGGCAAGAGCCTGCCACTGTGCATCCTGTTCAGGTTTGAAGTTCAGATAGTAAACTTTACCTGCTGCATCTGTTTCGCCGCCTGTTTCGCCGCCGCCGCAAGCAACCATTGAGAATGCCATAACGCCGGCAAGAACCAGAGCTAAAAGTTTTTTCATAGTGTTTTCCTCCTAATATATTTTTGGGTTTTCCCCGTTTTGTTCCGGAGACTGGAAACGTTTCCGGAAATATTTCATTTATAATTTTATATGTTTTTTATTACATTTTCAAGATATTTTTTTCATTTTTGAAAAAATAGTTGTATTGCTATTCCTGCAGAATATTTTTTGTGCAAATTACCTATTGAAAAATTGTAAAATGTTACCATTTTGATACTTTTACATAAAAATATAGTTTTATCTTAATAAATTACTATTGCAAAATTCAGATTTTTCTTTTATAGTATTATGGATACATCGTGAAAGGAAAACAAAGAAAATGGATAAAAAAACATCAGCCTTCAACGGGCCTGTTGTAAAAAGGCTGGGAGAAATCTTACACGATTCAGATGGTCTTGTTACTCTGGTAAAACTGAATATCCTTTTTATTTTTACAGCATTTCCATTTTTGCCATTTATTACTGTATTAACCGCCGGCGGCGCTCTGACTGCACTTCTGCAGTGCAGCTGTGAACTTGTAAGGACCGGCTATCTTTCAGACTGCAGAGCACGATACATGAAGATTTTCAAAAACAGTTTCAAAAATACTATAAAGACAGGGTCTGTTATAGTTGTTCTCAATGCTGTACTGATATTTGATGTATTCTATTATCTTATCAAATCCGGTGATAACCTACTGCTTGTCCCTGTAGCGTCAGCTTCACTGCTTGGTATAATCATACTGGGATGTATTTCCTGTCATCTGTTCAGCAGAGAAAATACTGATAATATACCACTTAAAGAACAGCTGAAGCAGGCTGTGACAGATGTATTCAGAAAACCGGGCAAAACTCTTGCGGCAGTTATTTTATCAGGAATATTTTTAACATTTCTGGTTCTTTTTCTGCCCGGCTCCCTGCCTGTTCTGCTTACAATAGGTTTTTCGGTTCCCGCACTTGCATACGCTTTTGCACATACTGACCCGGAATGGTAAATCATACAAAAAGCGCCCGTTATACGGGCGCTTTAATTTTGAGATTATTTAAGATATTCTGCAAGAAGCCTGTATGTATTTACAAGACCGTCTATATGGCTTCTTTCATAGCCGTGGGAGGCATAAACGCCCGGGCCGATAAGGCCGTGACGGATATCAAAGCCTGCCTTGAGTGTAACATCCACATCAGAACCATAGAAAGGATAAATATCAATGGCATAGTCTGCACCTGCAGCCTTTGCAGCTGATACCAGTTCATTTACAACATCATAGTTATATGGACCTGATGAGTCTTTTGAACAGATGGATACCTGTGTTTCCTTGCAGTTGAGACCTGCACCTACACAGCCCATATCCACACTTATCATATCCTTTACATCGGCAGGTATACCTGCAGCTGCGCCGTGGCCAACTTCTTCATATACCGTAAACATGATATACACTTTTCTGCCGGGCACATAGCCTTCTTTTACTGCTTTTGCAAGAGTGAGAAGCACTGCAGCTGATGCCTTGTCATCAAGGAAACGGCTTTTGATAAAACCTGATTCTGTTATTGTAAAACGCGGATTCACAGCTACGAAGTCGCCTGTTTCTATACCAAGAGCTTTTGTATCCCGGGCTGAATAAACTTTTTCATCAAGAAGAAGTTCGACAGTGGAATCAAAACTGCGTACAGCTGTGTTCACTTCCCTGTTTACATGGGATGAAGCATTTTCAAGCTGGAAAGTACCTTCGTATTTTCTGCCGTCCCTTGTCAGTACCCAGGCTGTTTCTGTTTCCACATTAGCAGCATTGAGACCGCCAAGAGCTGTAACAGTGAGAGCACCGTTGCCTTTTACGGTTTTTACCATCGCGCCAAGGGTATCTACATGGGCAGCAAGCATAACTGCATTTTCGCCTTCGTTGAGGGCACAGATTACGCCGCCTTTATGAAGTGAAAACGGACTGTAGCCCATAGACTGCAGTTCATTTACAAGATAATTGGTTACATCTTTTGTATAGCCGGTAGGGCTTGGGATTGCAAGAAGCTTTTCAAGCTGTAAAAGCATATATTCTTTTAAATTCTTATCCATTTTTATCACCTGTATTCTGATTTTTTATCATTATACTATTAATTTTATCTGATGTAAAGTTTGACACTGTATATAAACAAATACATAGGAAAGCCCGGCATATTCTGCCGGGCTTTTGTTTAATAGTCTGT
>JAFQAF010000198.1 GCA_017400025.1 Oscillospiraceae bacterium | reverse complement strand
CTGGTCAAAATTCACCTGGTCTGCTGACCAGACGCCAAAAATAATATCAAGAAATATAAGGCTGAAAAACATTGACAAGACAGCCATAAGACTGGAAAACAGCAGTCTTAATGAGCCTTTTGGCATATATGAAATAAGTTTTGAATATACGGAAGGTTCATATTACAGATAGGAGGAAAAATGGAACTGAAGAAAATTACCTCTGCTGACCTGGAGGGCAAGGGTGTTGTGGGTATGGCGGATACTCCCAACCTTTCCGCCCTGGAAATGCAGAACAAGGTAGAGGAGATTGTGCGCAGTGTGGTGATACCTGTAATCAATCACAATATAGACTACACTGTTTCCAAAAAGGAACTGAATGAAACCATTTTCAATTCCGGCAGCGGTGACATGATGACGGAATTCTACGACAGCAATCTGGACGGAATTGTAAACAGTGCAGACAACGGCAATTTTGTGTACACACATACTGCGGGCAGTCTGGCCGGCAGCGGCAGGTTTGGTGTGTTCAGGGCCACACAGAGCGAAACACTTTCTGCTGTCAGCATAAACGGCGGCATATACAGTGTACGCTGTGGCGGCGAGAGAGAAATTGAGCTGACTGCCGGCAGCTGGTACAGTTTTATCCTGGACGGTGACACGGTAAATTTTAAGCAGGGTGGTGCAGGACTGAACTTCAGCGTTGTGGGCGGTACAGTGCAGCCGGCATCACCAAAAGAAAACACGGTGTGGATAAACACTTCTGCGGCGGTAAACGGATATGTTTTTTCACCAACAGAGCCTGAAAACCCTGCGGAGGGCATGGTGTGGATAACCACGGCTTCCGGCGGTGAACTGGGATTTTCTGCCACAAAGAAAAACAGTGTTATGGTTTATCCTTTTGCGGTGCAGCAGTATCTGGCGGGAGTGTGGGTTCCCGGAGAAGGTATGGTTTATCAGGATGGCACCTGGAAATACCTTGGGGTGACTGTCTATGACAAAGGTGACCAGTGCACAGCAGTGACAGGCGGCTGGCAGAGCATTGACGGCGCAAACAGCAAGGTTACTTTTGAGGCAGGTGGTATAAAATTCAATGTAACATCTTCATCTGCAGGCCGTGTGAGTTCGGTATATACAGTGGATAAAATTGATGTTACCTCTGCAAAACAGCTGAGGCTTGACGTTGCGACACTGACACCGAAGGAGACCAACGGTGCGCTCTCTGTAGGTGTAATAGATACACCTTACACTGCAAATGACTCCGGGGCAAAATTCGTTGCGGCCTGTGCGGCGGCACTGCGTATCCCGGACACTGTAACAGCAACCACAAGCTATTATGTGGATATCAGCCGGTTGAGTGGTGAATACCACGTGGAGATTGTTGCCGGCATAGCAAATGCACTGGTTGTAAAGTGCAGACTGGAGTGAGGTGACAGGGATGAAGAAAATATATCTTGATGAAGAATACAGATGCCACATTACAGATGACGGCACCATGACCGCTGTGGAAACAGAGGTTTTTGACGGAAAATGCAATGCCTACATAGAAGGATTCCGCTTTGTGCCACGGGGCGAAAGCTGGAAAAGAAGTGACGGCAGGGTGTTTGCCGGTGAGATGATCGCACCGCATATGGATATCGGTATGCTGAAGGCAGTGCAGGCGGTTTATGAACAGCTGTCCTCTGATATAACAGACACACAGCTGGCAGTGGCAGAGATTTATGAGAGCGGGGTGGAGTAAATGGTAAAGCTTTATGTGTCCCTTATCAGAAAAGGACTGCGAACAGTGGAACAGGTGCCGGAGAGGATAAGGGAAGCTGTGAGAAATGAACTGGGAGGCGACGAGTATGCAGAAATGTAAATTTTTTATGGAGCATATGAGGGTAACCCAGGGCTATGGCCGATACGAAAATGGCAATGTGGACTATACCAGCTATTCCCACACCGGCAGCTATGCCCTTGATTTCGGTGGCAGGGATATGGAAAAGGACTGGGCTTTTGCACCCTGTGATGTGGTGGTGAAAAGGGTATACGGCGTTTACAATGCGGTATGGTTTGAAACTGCGGCAAAAGTGCTGTGTGCAGACGGCGTGGCCAGAAAACTGGTGTTTATGCTGCTGCATATTGATGATGAAGACCTGAAACGGCTGGGAATCACAGAAGGCAAAAAATTTCTTCAGGGTGAAAAATTTTATCGTGAAGGCAGTGCAGGCGCAGTGGGGAACCACATCCATATGGAGGTAGGGGAAGCACCT
>JAFQAF010000022.1 GCA_017400025.1 Oscillospiraceae bacterium | reverse complement strand
ATATCACTTATATCTTCAACACCTTTGTTTTTCAAAACATACCTTAATAATTTTTCTAATTTATTCCCTTTTATAAAGCCCTTTATACTTACTTTTTTATTAAAATATAATGTTATTTTTTAATATTGTGTATGGTAAAACTTAAGATTTACATATAAAAAGTGCGGTAAAAACCGCACTTTTCTTTTATATTTTATTGATATTGTCTATGAGGATTTCTCTGAGCACCTGTGGGTTTGCATTGCCTTTCAGCTGTTTCATACATTTGCCGAAAAGTGCCATCAGTGCTTTTTCCTTGCCGCCTTTGAAGTCTGCAACAGATTTAGGGTCAGATGCGATAACTTCTTTTACAATATTTTCAATAAATGAAGTATCGTTGGAAACGATAAAGCCGGACTGTTTTGCAAATTCTTCAACATCTTCAATGTCTTTTTCAAACATAGTGGCAAGAATACGTTTTGCATTAGGGCGGCTGATTTTATCTTCCATAACCAGTCTGATAAGATGGCCAAGGGTTGTGCCGTTGATAGCCAGCATGTCTGCTGTCATTTTCTTTTTGTTGAGAACCTGCATACATTCTGTGATAATCCAGTTTGCAGCTTCCTTTGCATTGCCGCATACGGCCAGTGCTGCATCAAATACGTCACACAGAGCACGGCTGTCTGTCAGGATACCTGCATCGTATTCGGACAGTGCCAGTTCAGTGATATATCTTTCTCTCTTGATTTCAGGCAGTTCCGGCAGTGATTCCTGGGTTCTGCCATACCATTCGTCATCGATAACAACAGGCATAACGTTAGGGTCCGGGAAGTAGCGGTAATCACCGGCTGTTTCCTTGTTTCTCATTGCATAGCTCTTGCCTTCGTTGTCATCCCAGCGGCGTGTTTCCTGCACCAGTTCTTCACTGCCTGTTTCAAGGGCGCGTGTATGGCGGGCAACCTCATATTTGATTGCTCTTGTAATAGCTGAAAGTGAGTTCATATTTTTCATTTCAGTTCTTACACCCAGCACGTCACTGCCTTCAGGACGGATGGACAGGTTTACGTCACAGCGCATGGAACCCTGTTCCCAGCGGCAGTCAGAAACTTTTGCAAAACGCAGCAGGTCACGGAGTCTTTCCAGATATGCAACTGCTACTTCAGCGGAAGAAATATCCGGCTGTGAAACAATTTCGATAAGTGGAACAGATGTTCTGTTAAAGTCTACCAGTGTAGTATCTGACCAGTCATCGTGCACCAGCTTGCCTGCGTCTTCTTCCATGTGAATCTGTTTGATTCTGATGGATTTAGGGCCTTTGGATGTTTCTATGTCCACACGGCCGTTTACGCAGATAGGGCTGAACCACTGTGTGGTCTGGTATGCGTTGGGAAGGTCAGGATAGTAGTAGCTTTTTTTATCAAATGTTGTAACACGGTTGATATCACAGTTCAGCATCATACCGGCTGTCATACCCAGGTCAACAACTTTTTTGTTTATGATTGGCAGCATGCCAGGCATACCTGCGCATGCAGGGCAAACGTGGTCATTCTGTTC
>JAFQAF010000197.1 GCA_017400025.1 Oscillospiraceae bacterium | reverse complement strand
TATGGGCGGTATGATGCCGGGCATAGGCGGCATGCAGAACGGAAGCAGGCCCTCCGGTGGCAGACCGCAGGGCGGCAATATGCCCGGTGGCAGGGGTTAGTCTATGGAAAAAATTATAGAACTGCAGAATATCTGCAAATCATTTTTCATAGGTGACAATGAGGAACTGAAAGTGCTGAAAAACATAAACTTAACTGTATACAAAGGTGAGTTTGTGGCGGTTGTAGGTGCTTCCGGTAGCGGCAAAAGTACGCTGATGAATATTATAGGTGCACTGGACAGACCTACCTCCGGCAAATATTATCTTGCAGGTGAGGATATTTCTGATATGAAAGATAAAGCGCTGTCCGAAATACGCAACAGGAAAATAGGCTTTGTTTTCCAGAATTTCAATCTTATTGCCAGGACAGATGCAGTGAGAAATGTTGCTCTGCCAATGCTGTATGCAGGTGTGCCGGGAGTACAGGCGGACGAAAGGGCAAAAAGTTTGCTGCGGCAGGTGGATATGGCAGACAGAATGTACCACAACCCCAGCGAACTGTCCGGCGGGCAGAAGCAGAGAGTGGCCATAGCCAGAAGCATGGCCAACAATCCCGATATTATTCTTGCTGACGAGCCCACCGGCGCACTGGACAGTGTAACCGGCCGCCTTATCATGGACCTGTTCCACCGCCTGCACCAAGACCGGGGCAAGACCATTGTACTTATCACTCATTCACCGGAGCTTGCCCAGGAGTGTGAAAGAATAATCACCATTAAAGACGGATGTATAGTAAAGGAAGAAAGGGGGAATAGCTGTGCTGCTGGCTGAAAATATACGCATTGCCTTAAACGGGCTGAAAGCCAACAGGATGCGTGCTTTGCTGACTATGCTGGGCATAATCATAGGTATAGCCAGCGTTATAGCCATTGTAAGTGTAGGCAACAGTATGACAAACGGCATAAATGAAAGCATGTCCGGTATGGGCGTACGCAATGTCACACTGCCCCTGACACAGAAAGACGAAGAAAACACCTCTGCAGGCAGTTTTTTCATGTTTGGCCGCAGTTCACCTTCTTCACAGGATCTTATCACCGATGATATGCTGGCGGAGTACAGGCGGATTTACGGTGACTATATGAGATATATGTATATGACGGAAAATGCCGGCAGCCTTACTGTGACAAACGGCACAGATTCTCTTTCCCTGCCTGTAACAGGCATAAGCCGGGAATATATTCCCGCCATCGGAAAAGAACTTGCCGCCGGCAGGCTTTTCACCTTCCGTGATGAGACAATGAAAAAGAAAGTGTGCCTGGTTTCATCTGTTCTCTGCGGTGAACTGTTTCCGATGCAGGATGTTATCGGAATGGAGCTGACAATGAACACCGGCAGCACAATACATACTTTTTATGTGGTTGGTGTTTATGAGGATTCTGTATCCTCTGCAGAGAGCACAGCTGTTTATATTCCTCTCTCCACCGCCAGGGAGATTGCCGGCACGGCAGATGGGTATCAGTCTGTTACTGTTGTCACTGAAGCAGATGCAGATACAGAAGCATTTATCGATGCTACTGAAAGACACTTTGACCGGGTTTACTCAAGGAACAAATCATATACCGTCACCGCTTCAAGTATGGAGTAAATTGT
>JAFQAF010000196.1 GCA_017400025.1 Oscillospiraceae bacterium | reverse complement strand
GGCATAGACCTGATAAGCAGCAGCATACAGCCTGTGGATGCTATGAAGCCGGCTGCCAGTACCAGAGGGTTGAAAAAGTCTATTGCAGGGCCCATCACCAGGGCGGTAATTGCCCAGGAAGCACTGCCCAGCCCTCTTGCCAGACCAAAGTTTATATCCCTGCCCTCCTGCATATAGTCACTGGCTATAACCTGCGGAAATGAGGCGGACCCCACATACAGTGCATACATCACGGAATACCCTGCCACAACGGCGGCCGGAGGCAGCGGTACAAAAGCAATAACAGCAAACATCACCGCCAGCAGGGAATATATACCGGCCAGCATATTTCTTGCCGTAAGCTTTTCGTATTTGATTATCAGTGAAGACAGCCACGGCGACAGCACAATGCTGGAAACACAGCCGATGCCGGTTACAACGCCAATCATGGTGTTGCTTATCCCTTTGAACTGCAGAAACACGGCCACAAAGCCTGCCATACAGCAGCCAACTATACAGAATATAAAATAAAAAAGATTGTATTTGTTTTTCAGTGTCATTATTCATTACCTCTCAGGAATATTTTTATATACCTATCTTTCCGATTTGTCAATAAGTTTTATACGGAATAATTTGAGAGTCTGGCTGTTTTATAGTATAATGTGATTACCATTATGATTTACGGGACAGATTTATGAAAAACAGCAAGTACAACTTTTTATACAGGCAGATGAAAGGCAGCTGGCTTTTCCTCTTTTCATCGGTTCTGTTTATACTCATAGGCTCTTTCTTTTCCTTTTTAGGGCCAAAACTCATCGGTGTGGCGGTGGACAGCATCATCGGCACAAAACCTTTTGACCTGCCCCTTTTTGTGGTGGAGGCAATAGAAAAAGCCGGCGGCAGGGAGTTCTTTATAAAAAACATCGGTCTGGTAATATGCGTTTTTGCCTTTATCAAAATCACAGAGGCAATATGTGAATTTATCCGCCTTAATTCCTCAAACCACCTCAGCGAAAATCTGGGCTACAATATGCGCCAGAGCCTTTTCGAGCGCCTGCAGGCAGCCACCTTTGCATACCACAAAAACATCTACACCGGCGATATTATCCAGCGCTGTTCCACAGACATTGACACAGTGCGCAACTTTGTGCTGGAAATGACAGACATCATCCGCGTCTTTGCCAAAATCATCATCGCCTACTGGTTTATGACAGGCATCTCTGTGCCCCTGGCACTTATCTCTTTTATTACAGTGCCTATGGTTTCCCGGTTTTCCGTTTTCTTCAACGGCAAAATACAGAAACGCTTCCTTGCAGCAGACGAGGCAGAGGGCGCTCTCCAGTCCCGCGTGCAGGAAAACCTTTCTGCTCCCCGTGTTGTCCGTGCTTTCGGCAAACAGAAGCAGGAAAGAGACCTTTTCAAACAAGGCAACGACGAATTTTCCGATATGTGGCTGAAAATGGGCAACCTGCTGGCCTGGTACTGGGCAATAGGCGACCTTATGCCGGTGCTGCAGGTTATTATGGTTGTCACCGGCGGCACATACTTTGCCGTTACCGGCGGCATCACCCCGGGCGAAATCATCTCCTTTATGGTGTACAACAATATGCTGGCCTGGCCGGTGCGCTCCCTGGGCAGAATAGTGGGCAATATGGCAAAGGCCACTGTGGCCCTGGGCAGAATAAACGAAATCTACACCGCAGACCGGGAGGACTACACCTCCGGCAGCAGCTTTGATATAAAAGGTGACATTGAGTTTAAAAATGTTTCCTTCTCCTTCGGCAGACAGAAAATTTTTGAAAATCTGTCCTTTACCGTGCCCCGGGGCCAGACTGTGGCTGTGCTGGGTGCATCCGGCAGCGGCAAATCTACCATACTGGCACTGCTGGCCCGCTTCTACACACCGGACAGCGGCACCATCACCATAGACGGTGTGGATATAAATGATATAAACCTGCACACCCTCAGGCAGTCTGTGGGCATTGTAATGCAGGAACCTTTCCTCTTCGGCAAAACCATACTGGAAAACATCTCCATCACAGACGATGCCCCGGATATGGACAGGGTGGTGCACTCCACACAGATTGCCCAGGTGCACCGCAGTATCACAAACTTTGAAAAAGGCTACGATACACTGGTGGGAGAAAAGGGCGTCACCCTTTCCGGCGGCCAGAAACAGCGTGTGGCCATCGCCCGCACCCTTTATTCCGGTGCAAAAATCCTCTGCTTTGACGATTCCCTCTCTGCGGTGGACTCCCTTACCGACGCCAATATCAGAAAAGAACTGCGCCGGCGCATAGAGGGCATCACCACCATAATCATTTCCCAGCGTGTGAACACCCTTATGGAAGCGGACAAAATCCTTGTCCTTGACCAGGGCCGCATTGTGGCACAGGGCACACACAGCCAGCTGGCAAATCAGCCGGGCATCTACCGGGAAATTGTAAAAATCCAGTCGGATATTATAGAACAGACCAGACAGGAGGCCAACGGATAATGGACAGACACGACGAATACGCACTGGCTGACCGCTTTGACCTTTCAGCCTGGAAAAGAATATTTGTATATGTAAAACCTTACAGAAAGCACGTTTATACCCTTGGCCTGGCGGCAGTGGGCACCGGCATCTTTGACGCCATCTTCCCCCTTATGACAGGCTATGCCATTACCAATTTCATAGAGGCAAAACAGCTGCAGGGGCTCACTCTCTTTGTGCTGGCCTTTCTTGCCCTTGCCCTTATGCAGCTGGTTATGAACGTGGCCTACACCCAGCAGGCCATAAAAATTGAAATGGGCATCGGCCGCGATATGCGCTATGACCTTTTCAGCCACGTCCAGGGCCTTTCCCTTGACTATTTCAACCGCACCCCCGTGGGCTTTATCCTTGCCCGCATTATGTCAGACACCCAGAGCCTTGGGGCGGTGTTCTCCTGGTCCCTGGCGGCCTTCGCCTGGAACCTGGCCTATATTGTGTCTGCGGCGGTTAATATGCTGATACTCAATCCCACCCTTGCCCTGGCGGTAATGGTTACCATTCCGGTTATTTTCTTTATTTCCGGCGGTTTCCGCCGCAGGCTGCTGGTGGCCAACCGCATTGTCCGCAGGCAGAACAGCCGGGTGACAGCAGGCTACAATGAAAACATCAACGGCGCAGTCACAATCAAAGAACTGGACTGCCGGGACAGGATAAATTCTGAATTTGCATCCATAAACGGGGAAATGCGCACCAAATCCCTGGCGGCCAAACATATAGAAGCCGTTTTCTTCCCCTGCATTATGGTCATCAGCTCCGCAGCCCTGGCCTTTGTGCTGGGCATGGGCCCGGTTATGGTAAACGGAGGCGCACTGACAGTGGCGTCCCTCTCTGTGTTCATCAGCTACACCTTCACTCTTCTTGACCCTATCGAGCAGATTACCCGCCAGTTCACCCGCATTATGGCACTGCAGGCCAATGTGGAGCGTGTAAACAGCCTTATGGACGCCCAGCCCACAGTTGCAGACACAGCCGGTGTAATCGAAAAATACGGCGATATATACAACCCTAAAACAGAAAACTGGGAACCGGTGAAAGGCGATATAGAGTTTAAAAATGTCAGCTTTAAATACCCGGACAGCGAAACCTATGTGCTGGAAAATTTCAATCTGAAAATCCCGGCAGGCACCTGCGTGGCCATTGTAGGCGCCACCGGCCGGGGCAAATCCACCCTGGTAAACCTGGTCTGCCGCTTTTTCGAGCCTACCTCCGGCCAGATACTTATAGACGGCACAGACTACCGCGAAAGAAGCTATCTGTGGCTGCAGTCAAACCTCAGCTATGTGCTGCAGACACCTCACCTTTTCAGCGGCACTATTCTTGACAATATAAAGTATGCCAATCCTGCCGCCACTATGGACCAGGTGATTGACGCCGCAAAACAGGCCCAGGCACATTCCTTTATAGAAAAACTGCCGGACGGCTACCTTACAGATGTGGGCCAGGGCGGTGACAGACTGTCCACCGGCCAGAAACAGCTGGTCAGCATCGCCCGCGCCATACTTGCAGACGGCAGAATCCTGGTTATGGACGAAGCCACCTCATCGGTAGATACCCAGACAGAACAGCTGATAAACGGAATGACAGACCGCCTGCTTTCCGGCCGCACCAGCTTTATCATTGCCCACCGTCTTTCCACCGTAAAAAATGCAGACATCATCATTGTGGTGGACGAAGGCAAAATAGTGGAAATGGGCACCCATACACAGCTTCTCAGGGCAGAGGGGCAGTATTACCGTATGTATACCGGTCAGTGGGAGGAAAAACGGCAGGACGAATTCTTCCG
>JAFQAF010000195.1 GCA_017400025.1 Oscillospiraceae bacterium | reverse complement strand
TACAAAATCAATTAAAAGAAGACCAAATAAATGACCAAATGACACTCAAAGAGTATGTAGACCCGTTCACGGGTAGCAAGTAATAGTCTTTCGCAGTGGTCAGACCGTCATGCATCTTAAGATGCTGCTAGCATCATAGGGCTTTGCCCGCATATGAAGAACCCCCGGCTTTGCCGGGGGGTTACTATTTTGCATCAGAGATCCGGTTCAAACAGTTTGGCTTTTGCAGCTTTCGTTCTGAATTTCAGGTCTCTGGCCCTGTCGGCCTGTCTGTAAACCTCGCTGAAAGTCGGCTCACCGTACATAGCCTCGGATTTATACACCCTTTCAGGTATACCGTGGCGCCTCATCATTCTTGCATAGCCTGCATTTGCTATTTTGTGGTGTGCCAATGAACCGCCGGTTTTATACGCAGTAACTTCATTTTTTGAATTTTTATTTACAAAACCGCCAAAGGCAGGTAAATCATCCGGGAAATTATGTTTATCCAGCATAAACGCCGCCAGCCCGATGTCGGCAAACATATGCTGTATACAGGATAAAGCCAGCAGGTCTTTCCTGGCGTTCTTATAGAGCTCTTCTCCATAGTTGCGGGTCAGAAGAGTGTTAAACCGGGCTATAACATCACCGTCATCTCCGGCGTGGTTTATGGCGTGCTGTGAATAATTCAGCATTTCGTTTATAACACAGGCAGGAGTGATTTCCACCGCCTTCAGCATACTTCTTTTACCGCCGCCGCCTTTTGCAGCCTTTTCATAATACTGTGCAGCGGTCAGATTGTATTTTTTCAGAATGCCGCTTACAGTTTCCGGCGCGTCCTGGGGCAGATAACCGAATTCAGCTTCGTAAAAAGCAGGCCAGTCGTGCTCCATATATTCCAGCACAGCGGTGGTGCCCAGGTTTTCGGGTAAAAAATGATCCAGCTCTCTGGCCAGTTCCATTTCTTCTTCAGCCACTTTTTTCATTATAGCGGTGATATGGTCAAAGCTGTCCGGGTATTGGGCCAGATACAGGCAGGCAAGGGAAAGTTTTATCATCGGATAGTCAAGGCCGGGGCAGGCCAGATACCGTTCCACCATTTTCTTCCACAGCTGTTTACCCAGCGCCCTGTTTTTCAGCGTATCCGGATTCAGCTCATCAGCATAGGCTCTGTAATATCTGCTGGTGTCATAATATGCCATCACACTGGAAACACGGCCCATATCGTTCAGCTGGTTTACGTCCAGCTTTCCGCCCAGCTGAAAGTATTTTATCAGAATGTCGTGATAGTCTGCTGTGCGGATATATCCCTTCTGCATATCGCTTTTTGTTGGGTAACAGCTGGAATGATTGCTGTAAAACGATACCATGTTTTTCAGCATATCCACATCGTCTGGCAGAGGATAGCCTTTTACAAATTCCATATACTGAAAAGTACGTCCGAATTGTTTTATTGTCTGCAGCTTTGGTTTGGATGAAAACAGTGCCATATAAATCTCCGTAAGTAAAGTATATGTTTTTATTATATATTAAAGCCGCAAAAAAGCAAATGTATTATTTGCGGTCAGGTGCTGTGCAGAAGGAATATGTGGCAAATAAAAACCGGCGGACAGCTTCCTGCCCGCCGGTTGGTCTGTTTTAGCCTATGGATTATTTTTCAGGTTTCATTGTTGGGAACAGCAGTACATCGCGGATAGATGCAGAGTCTGTCAGCAACATAACAAGTCTGTCAAGACCGAAGCCCAGACCGCCTGTAGGTGCCATACCGTATTCCAGAGCTGTTACATAGTCGTAGTCCACCTGTGCCTTTGTGTTTGGTTCCAGTGCCTTTCTTTCTGCAACCTGTCTTTCGAAACGGCCTTTCTGGTCGATAGGGTCGTTCAGTTCGCTGAAGGCATTGCCGAATTCCATTGCATTGATGAAGTATTCAAAACGTTCTGTGTATGCAGGGTCTTCCGGTT
>JAFQAF010000021.1 GCA_017400025.1 Oscillospiraceae bacterium | reverse complement strand
TTTCTGCTTGATAAGCATCTGGATTTCTGTGCAGCCGAGGATTACCCCCTCTGCACCCTGCTGTTTCAGTTCATTGATAACGTTTACAAAATATTCCCTTGAAGAATCCTTTATGATATTGAAGGTAAGTTCCTCTTCAATAACTCTCATGATTTCGTCCATCTGATGTGGCTGCGGCACAACAGTATCAATGCCGAAATCATCCTTCAGCTTTTTGATGTAGAAAGGCTGTGTCATTGTGAAGGTAGTGCCCAACAGTGCAACCTTTGAGATACCGGCATCCTTTATGGCCTGGCCTGTGGCATCCACAATATGTATCATAGGCACTTTTGTAACTGCCTGAATTTCGTTGAAAACTGTGTGCATTGTGTTTGTGCACATTACAATTACATCTACACCTGCCCTTTCAAGGCTGTGGGCAATGTCAATAAATTCTTCTGCCAGTGTTTCCAGCTGGCCGGAAGTAACAAGATTGTATTTTCTTTCAAGGTCTGTGGAGAAAGTGATGGATTCCACAGTGGATTTGTTGCCAAGACGTCTGTTGGACTCTTCGTTTATAATTCTGTAATAATCAACTGTTGACTGCCAGCTGAGACCGCCTATAAGACCTACTTTTTTCATAATGTTCTCCTTGATATATGTATTGATTATATGATAACATCACCGGAAAATTATTTCAACTTGATTTTGACTACAGTGTAATATATACTGAAAATATAAATAAATATGTGAGGTAATACTATGTACGATATGGCGGCACTGGGGGAACTGATTATAGACTGGGCCCCTAAAGGAAATGACAGATACGGCTATCCGTTGATGCAGGCACAGGCCGGCGGCGCACCGGCAAATCTGCTGTCCGCTTTCTGCAAATATGGCGGCAGCGGCGTGATGATAGGCAAAGTGGGCCGGGATGCCTTTGGTGACCTGATGCTGAAAAGCCTGGAAAGCATAGGCGCAGACACAAAAGGGGTTATTCAGGACGAAAAATATTTTACCACCATGGCCTTTGTAACTCTGGACGACAAGGGTGACCGCAGTTTTTCCTTTGCCCGCAAACCAGGGGCAGATGTGGCCTTCAGTTTTGAGGAAATAGACCTTTCACTGATAGACAATGCGGGTATTTTCCATTTTTCCACCCTTTCCCTTACAGATGAGCCGGGCCGCACAGCCACTCTGAAGTGTGCGGAATATGCAAAGGAAAAAGGCAAGCTGATAAGCTATGACCCTAACCTGCGCCTTAACCTGTGGAAAAACGAGGCAGAGGCAAAGGAATATATCCACACCGGCATGAAATATGCTGACATAGTGAAGATAAGTGACAACGAAGTGGAATTTATGTGGGGCTGCACACCCCAGCAGGGTGCCGAAAAGATACTGGCTGAATACGATGCAAAACTGGTTTATGTGACACTGGGCCCGGACGGGGTGTATTTTGCCAACAGAAAGGGCAGTGGTCACGTGGCCGCACCTGCAGGAATAAAGGCAGTGGACACCACCGGCGCCGGGGATATCTTCGGCGGCAGTGCAATGAGCCAGTTTATAAAGCTGGGAATAAAACCGGTGGATGCCACACCACAGCAGCTGGAGGAAATATGCCGTTTTGCCACCACAGCAGCCAGCCTTTCCACCACCCTGAACGGCGGCTTCACCAGCGTGCCGGATACTGAAAAAGTGTATGAAAAAATGGGTAGATAATCTTTTATATACAAAAATCATTTGAATTTCATAAGACAAAAAAACACCCGCTTTTACAGCGGGTGTAATTTT
>JAFQAF010000194.1 GCA_017400025.1 Oscillospiraceae bacterium | reverse complement strand
CTACAGCAACACCGAAGCCGACAACTACACCAAAACCGGCCGCAACTGCACAGCCTGCAGCCACAGCTGCACCGCAGATTACAGAAAAACCTGCAGAAACACCACACGTTACACCAGAACCTACACCAACACCTCAGCCTACACCAGCAGGAGAAATACTTACTGTAACTATGAACGGCCAGGTGGTTTCCGGCCCGGCCGCACAGATTCTCAGCCAGATAGTTGCCATAGAAATGACATCCAGCTGGAATCCGGAAGCTCTTAAAGCCCAGGCTGTTGCCACACATACATATCTCAAATACCAGTATTCCAACGGCGTTTCCGCACCGGCTGTTGCCGGCCGCACAAACCCAAGCCGGAAGGTTGTGGATGCCGTCAGCCAGGTATCAGACCTGATTATGACAGTGGGCGGCAGGGCAGTATACACCCCTTACTGTGCATCTGCTGCCGGCCGTACAAACCCGGCCAGCCAGGTTTGGGGCACAGCCCATTCACATCTGGTCAGCGTGGAGAGTAAATACGATTATCTTTCCAGCGGCTATGAAAAAACCTACACAATCCCTGCAGAGGAAATGAAGGAAATTCTGGATGACCGAATCGGTACAGACCTTGACCTTGAAAAGGCAGATGAATGGTTTGAAATCATTGACTATACAGACGGCGGCTATGTGCGCCGAATGTCCGTAGACGGTGTGAAAACCTATATTTCACAGTCCGGCAATACAAGGAATATCACCGGCAACTGGTTTGCCACAGATATTCTGGCAGATGCAGGCAGACCGCTGCGCAGTGCAGCCTTTACCATTTCCTATAAGGACGGCAACTTTATAATTGTTACCAAAGGCTACGGCCACGGCGTAGGTATGAGCCAGTGGGGTGCACAGCTGTATGCACAGCACGAAGGCTGGAACTATGAAAAAATTCTTAAACACTACTACACAGGTGTAACTATCCAAAGTGTAAAATAGAGGTGAACTATGCATTATATAGATTTGCGTTCAGACAGCGTCACTCAGCCTACACAGGAAATGAGAGACGCCATGTACATCGCCCCGGTAGGTGACGATGAATATGGGGACGACCCTACAGTAAAAAATCTGGAGCAGCTCTGTGCCCGCAAGGTGGGCAAGGAGGCAGGCCTTTTTGTGGCCTCCGGCACAATGGGCAACCAGCTGGCAGTTATGACACATACAGCCAGAGGCGATGAAATTATCATCTCCTCCGGCAGCCATATTGTGGTCCATGAGGTAGGTACAGCGGCAGTGCTGGCAGGTGTGGGCCTGCGCGTAATCGAATGCAAGGACGATATTCTCACTCCGCTGCATATAGAAAACGCCGTGCGCCACACACAGGACAGCATTATGCCCCACACCAGCCTGATATGCGTAGAAAATGCCCTGACAAACGGCAAGGTGATGTCCCTTGAACAGATGAAAGATATTTATGACAAGGCCAAGGAATACAACCTGCCGGTACATCTGGACGGCGCCCGCCTTTTCAATGCGGCAGTTGCGCTGGGAGCGGATGCAAAGGAACTGACACAGTATTGCGACAGTGTTATGGTCTGCCTTTCCAAAGGCCTTTGTGCACCGGTGGGCAGTGTGCTGTGCGGAAGCAAAGAGTTTATAGACAAAGCACGCCGCAACCGCAAGCTGATGGGCGGCGGTATGCGCCAGGCCGGCTTTGTGGCCGCCTGTGGCATTATAGCACTGGAAAAAATGGTGGACAGACTTAAAGATGACCACGACAACGCCAAGTATATGGCACAGCGCCTGAACAAAATGAAGGGCGTAAAAGTGCTGATGAACAACGTGGACGTGAATATGGTTTTCTTCAAGCTGGACAAACCAAAGGAATTTATCTATGCACTGCCCGGCAAAATGCTGGAGCACGGCATAAAAATGGCAGGTGAAGAAGGCGGCCTGCTCCGCTTTATCACCAACAATGACGTTTCCCGTGCGGATATAGAGCGCGTGTGTTACGTTTTTGAAAAAATTCTCAGCGAAGATGAATAGCAAAACACCGGTACAGCCTGCTGTGCCGGTGTTTGTATTTTATGTGAAATAGCGGCCATATCTGTTGAATAATATAAAGTTGATATGTTAAAATAGTTTAAAAGATATATGGAGGTGCAGATATGAAAAAATATTTGTCTTTGCTGTTTGCTGTTGTGCTGGCGGTTTCTTTTACTGCCTGCGGAAATACGGAAGAAAACAAAACCACAACAGAAATAGACACCGGCATTCCCGATGTGCAGATGTTTATTGAAGACAACCTGACAGAGGACAAGTATGCCGATGTTGGGGACAACCGGCAGCAGCTTGTGGACAGTGAGGGCAGGGATGTGGCATATAAACGCTGGGATGGAAACGGCAATACCGAGCTGGAAATATTCCGCAGCTACCACCGGGACGGCAGACTGTACCAGGAACTGATAAAGAGCTATGAAAACGGGGAAAATTACTGCACAACAATGAGCCAGTATGAATACACAGAAGGCAGTAAAGAAGCCGTGGTGACTGTGTGGGAAAACAACCACAGACGAAACAGACTGGAAACAGACAGTGTAGTATGCACCATGACCACAAAAGACAGCGACCTTTATGTAAACTCCTGGCAGCATGACCCGCTGAAAATCCGCGGCATGCTGGAGTACCGCTGGGGTATGAGACTGGGCGATATAGAATTTATTGCCGGAAAGCAGATAGAAGAATAGACGGATTGCAGTTTCTTTATAAAAGGAGGACAGGTATATGAAAAAATTTTCGGCTTTTATCCTGACTGCTGTGCTTATGCTTTCTCTGTATGGCTGCAGCGGGGGAATCAGCGTGGATACCGGTATCCCCGATGTAAAGATGCAGATAAACGAAATCGCGGAAGAAAAAGAAACTGAAACAGCAGACGGAAAATGTATTGTTTCCTGTGATAAAGAGGGAAACATTGTAAAAACTGCGGAATACGCAGAAAACGGTGAACTGAAAACAGAAAAATACACAGTTTTCCACAGCGACGGCAGGGTGTTTCAGCAGCTGACAAAATACCACACCGGTGAAAAAGCCGGTTATGCAGAACTGCATCAGTATAAATATGATGCATCTTCCCTCACTGCCGAGGTTACACTGTGGGCGGCAAAGGACGGCATTTACGGCAGTGAAACTGTAGTGCACACCCTCTCAGACAAAAATTCACAGCTGCAGATTGCCCAGGTGAATACATACATTTACTCCGCCAACCGGACGGTGCAGATACGTGCAATATCCGAACTCTGCCGGGACAGAACACTGTATACACAGTATGTGGCAGGCAAAGTGATAGAAACGGCAGAATGGCTTGTGCCGCAGCAGGCAGAAAAAGGGGAAACTGTCACAACAAATGTCCCCGGAATTATTCTTCACCTTGCCCCAGCGGTAGAAACAGAGGAAGAACTGAGGGATGACGGCAGCGGATATCTCATAGATTATGATGATAAGGGCCGCGCCATAAAAGTGGAATCTTATATGGCAGGGCAGGATATGCTGACAAAAAGATATACAGCCTATGACGAAAAAGACAGGATATTTGCCACTGTGCAAACAGAATACAGGGACGATAAGCCATACCAGTCAAGACTGACACAGTATAAATATCATCCGGATTCCCTTGACGTGACAATTACCTATGCTGTTGTATGGGGCAACGGCTATGGCAGTGACAGTGTGCTGTAT
>JAFQAF010000193.1 GCA_017400025.1 Oscillospiraceae bacterium | reverse complement strand
CCGGCCTTTTTGCCTATGGCAATACCGCCCATACAGATGAAGAACGTAACAACAGCAATGATTGCGGCACACACCAGCGCCATAAAAAGGTCATATTCTGCAATGGTAAACCCTACTGAAAGAGCATCTATTGAAGTGGCCACCCCCTGCACCATAAGGGCGGAAAGGTTCAGTTCTTCCTTTTCGCACTCCTCTTCTTCGCCGCAGAGGCTTTCCTTCAGCATATTGCCGCCTATATAGCACAGCAGGATAAGGGCAATCCAGGGTATCAGCTTTTCAAAGGCACTGAAATACTGCACAACTGTGTGTACACATATCCAGCCTATCATAGGCATTGCGGCCTGAAAAAGGGCAAAAACGCCTGCTACAAGCGACATCCTGCCGGGCTTCATGCATGGTTCATTGAGACCGTTTGCCAGAGATACAGAAAAAGCATCCATGGCCAGGCCTATCCCCAGCATTATGCTGTTGAAAAGAAACACAAAGCTCCACTCCATAATAAATCCTCCATTGTATAAAGAAAACCGGGTATGTAAAGTCACACCCGGTACATTTTATTCACAGAAGGGCACACCGATGTATAGCAAAAGATATACATAAGTCTCGCAATTTAAAACAAGCCAGGCCAGAGACCAGTATGTTGACTTGTTACACAGAATTCTGCGCTTGCTACTCCCTTACGAAATTACGTAACTTATAGTTTAACAGATTGAGAAAACTATGTCAATGCAATATCCTTTATATATTTGTCTTTTCTGCTGTTTTTCTGCGTTTTTCGTTCTGAATCAGCAGTAAATCATTGACTTTTACTATAATGTATGTTAATTTTATTTAGATATGTTTTTTAATATTATTTATAATTGTTTTTGATATATTAAGTGGAGAATATAAAAATGAGAATTAAAATTATCGGTGACTCAGCTTCAAACCTTTTTGAGCTCAGCGGCGTGGACTATGAATGTGCACCGCTGACAATCCATGCAGGTGACAGGGAATATGTGGACACAGCGCAACTGGACGTAAGAGAAATGGTAAACGACCTGCGTACATACAAAGGCAAATCCAGCACAGCCTGCCCTTCAGTAGGCGACTATCTGGCAGCTTTTGAAGGCTATGACGAAGTGTATGTGGTAACAATTATTTCCACACTTTCCGGCAGCTATAACGCAGCAGTAACAGCAGCAAAACAGTATATGGAAGAAAATCCGGGCAAAAAGGTGTTTGTTGTGGACTCATACACAGCAGGCGGTGAACAGAAACTGCATCTGGAAAAACTCCGTGACCTGGTGCTGGAAGGCAAGGACTTTGAAACAATCTGCAAGGAAATCACAGAATACAAAGACAGCCAGACTTCCCTGGTATTTTCCCTTGAATCAATGATCAATCTGGCAAACAACGGCCGTGTACCAATGGTTGTGGCAAAAATTGCCAGCATGGTAGGTTTGAGAATGGTGGGCATTGTAAGTGAAGAAGGCCAGATTCATCCTACAGACAAAGCAAAAGGTGAAAAGAAAGCTGTGGAAACAATTTACCGCAAAATGAAGGAAGAAGGCTACAAAGGCGGCAGACTGAGAATCGACCATTGCTTCAACCCGGAAACAGCAAAGGCTATTTATGACCAGGCCATTGCCGAATTCCCCGGCGCAGATATAAAGATTGCCCCTACAGGCGCTCTGTGCAGCTTCTACGCTGAAAAAGGCGGTATGATGATAGGCTTTGACAGACTGTAATCAATAATCAGAAACCACGCATAAGCGTGGTTTTGTCTTTTCTTCTGAATATATTGAAAAATTTATGTAAAATCATATTCTGAAAACTGTATTTAATTTCTGCCAGTGATATAATATTTAATTATTATGGGGGGTATGTTATGAAGATAAACAGAACCGAAATGCTGAGCATATATATGGGAAAGCTGATTATCCGCCTGGGGGTATTTGTGTGCTGCCTGATGCT
>JAFQAF010000192.1 GCA_017400025.1 Oscillospiraceae bacterium | reverse complement strand
GCCTCCATGGGGAGGCTTTTATTATTTATAAAAACAGACTGTACAGCACTGACCCCCATACAACTGCAGAAACAAAGCCCACAGCCACATCTGACGGATAGTGTACACCAGCCACAGCACGTATGGCTGCCAGCAGGCCACTGCATACCAGCAGAAACGTACCAATTGCCGGTGAAACAAGAAAAGCAGTAACAGCTATCACCGTCATGCTGAAAACATGGCGTGAAGGCATGCTTTTGCCTTTCGTATTCTTGATTATTATTGGGGTGATGTCCAGGGCTTCATAAGGGCGCGGGCGGTTTATCTTTTTTCTCACAAAGGTAAGCAGGAAAAAACCGGAAGCCGGTACAGCCACTGCAAAAAGCAGGACACCGGGGCGTGTAAAATAAAGATACCGCAGGATGAGAGGATATGAAGTGTAGCCCACTGCTGTAAGAGCTTTGTTGAGAAATTTAATTCCGGCAGAAGCCTTCCGGCCGCGGAAAGGGGCACTGATTTTTTCGTATTGCTGTGCAGTCATATATAAACCTTTTCTTTTTCTTTTCTATATGGAATATTTTAAAATATGTGATGAAATAAGTCAAACAAAACAGGCACAGCATTCAGCTGTGCCTGATGTTTTTATGATATTGCATAGAAAAACTTGTCAGTAATCTATGCGTTTTTTAATCTGTCTTGAACGGATAACGTTTATTGCCACTGTAGCCAGCACAATGATAAGGAACATTGTAGGCATAAGCAGGTCATTGCCGGACTGGCTGAAGGAGCGGATATCACTCCAGGCAGTATCCATGGCCAGGCTTACATCTGCAGGCAGTGTGGTGAAAACCTCTGTGTTTTCCAGCATATCGTCTGAAGGATATGCCACAGGGTTGTTTTTCAGTTCTTCGTCCAGCTGTTCATAGGCACCCATGTGCGGTGTAGGATAGTAGATATATTCCGCGTTGGCCAGGGCAACATCTGTTTCATTCAGAAAATTGATGTACATATGTGCAGCTTCCACATTTTTTGCAGTTACAGGAATAACTGCAGCATCTGTAAACAGGTTTGTACCTTCCTTTGGCAGTGCAAAGGCCAGGTCCGGATTTTCTTCCATCATTGTAAGGGCATCGCCTGCATAATAAGGTGCCAGTGCAGCTTCGCCACCACACATCTTGTCAAAGATTTCGTCGTTTACATAGGCCTGCACAACATCTTTCTGTGCAATAAGTTCTTCCTTTGCAACCTGCACATCATCCACAGACTGTGGGTTCAGTGAAAGGCCGTTTTTCAGCAGCGCAATTGCAAAAGCATCACGGCTGTTGCCGAACATAAGAATATCCTTTGTATATCTTTCGTCCCAGAGAGCATCCCAGCTGTCCGGCACTTCGTCCACCAGGGTGGTGTTGTAGATAATGCCTACAGTACCCCAGGTATAAGGCACTGAATATATGTTGCCCGGGTCATAGTCCAGGTCCATATATTTTTCACCCATATAAAGGGTAGCATTCGGGATAAGGCTCCAGTCCAGAGGCTGCAGCATATCCTCATTTATCATTTTGGCAATCATATAGTCAGAGGGAATGATAACGTCATAAACTGCACCGCCGCTTTTCAGCTTGGTGTACATGCCTTCGTTGTTGTCAAAGGTCTGATAGTTCACCTTTATGCCGGTAAGGGCTTCAAATTCTTTATTGACGTGCATTGCACCGTCCTGACCAAGGGACATATATTCGCCCCAGTTGAACACGTTCAGTGTGATATCCTGATCTGCAAAGCGCTGCCAGTCATAAGAATCAGCCAGCTGCTGTGCAGCAGCCTTTTCCCGTGAGGCATCCTGTGCAGGTGCAGGCATGATAAGCAGAGGGGCATCTGTGGCAAAGGCAGGCATTGCCATTGCGCACATCATACACACTGCCATAATAAGAGCAAAAATTTTTTTCAATTACTTTACCTCATTTCTTTATACGTCTGCCCTTTTCTTCCTTTGAAGACCTGATATTCACCACCAGCAGCACTGCCAGGATAATCAGGAACATAATTGTGGAAAGAGCGTACATTTCCGGGCTTACACGGCGGCGTGCCATAGCATAGATAGCTACAGGCAGAGTCTGTGCATGGCCGGAGTGGAAGTAAGAAATAATAAAATCGTCTATGGAGAATGTGAGTGCCATAAGGAAACCGGAGATAATGCCCGGCAGAATTTCCGGCACCACAACCTTGAAAAACGCCTGTGTAGGGTTGCAGCCCAGGTCCAGGGCGGCTTCGTATACACGGTAATCCATCTGTTTCAGCTTTGGCATAACAGAAAGGATTACATACGGCAGGTTGAATGTGATATGGGATATAAGCAGTGTACCAAGACCGAACTCAAAATCAAACCACTGTCTGAACACATTGAACAGCAGCAGCAGGGAGATACCGGTGATGATATCCGGGTTTACAACAGGCATATAGCTGATGTTGATAACCACAGATTTTTCCCAGTTTTTCATTGCGTCTATGCCCACAGCGGCAATTGTGCCCAGCACTGTGGCCACTATAGCGGAAACCACCGCCACAAAAAGTGTGACGCAGAAAGCCTTGATAATAGCTTCATTTTTAAACAGTTCCACATACCATTTAAGTGTGAAGCCTGTCCATACAGTACGGCTTTTTGACTGGTTGAAAGAAAAGGCAATCATTACAAAAATTGGCATGTAAAGAAAGCCCAGTACCAGCACCCAGTAAAGGTTTTTAACAAGTTTTTTCATTACAGCAGCACCTCCGAATCATCGTCGGCAAAGCCGTTTGTAAGTGACATACACAGCAGTACCAGTGCCATAAGCACAAGGCTCATTGCAGAACCCAGATGCGGGTTGTAGCTGTTGCCAAGGAACTGCAGGTCAATAAGGTCACCAATCATAAAGGCGGAGTCGCCGCCCAGCATTCTGGAAATAACGAATGTGGAACAGCTTGGCACAAATACCATTGTGATGCCTGTGGTAATGCCCGGCAGTGAAAGCGGTATCAGCACCTTTGTAAGCACATTGTAGAGGTTACCGCCCAGGTCCTGGGCTGCCTCTATAAGTGAATGGTCAATTTTTACCATTGTGGAATACAGCGGCAAAATCATAAAAGGCAGGTAGTTGTAAATC
This sequence comes from Oscillospiraceae bacterium, assembly GCA_017400025.1. The sequence goes on along the minus strand of JAFQAF010000192.1, from coordinate 999 downwards.
ATGCCCAGTATAACTGCGCCGTTTGTATTTATCATATTGAAAGGTCCTATGCCGAAAAGGCCCAGAAATTTATTGATAAGGCCGTTTCTTTACAGAAGGCTCATCCATGCATAGGTTCTCAGCAGGAAGTTCATCCACATAGGCAGCATGATGATAAGCATCATCATTCTCTGTTTGTTGGCTTTCATGCGGGACATAGGTAGCTGGCCGGATATGCTATAACAAGGCACAGCACGGTAGCCACACCGGCCAGAATGATGCTGCGCATAAAAACAGGAGCATATTCAGAAAGCCGGCTCATATTTTTCAGGGTAAACTGTCCTTCAGGTGTAGTGAATGCAAAATACACCACAAGGCACAGCGGGGCAAATATGAATATTGCCATCCAGATAAGGTACGGTGTACTGATGTATTTTTTATTCATAGTCAGTCCCTCATTCTCTTCATAATGTGAATTTCTTCAGGACCTATGTTCATACCGATGTATTCGCCCACGTTCTGTTTCTGTGTGGAGTGAATAATCCAGTCAAAGCCTGCCTGTTCAACGGTGATTTCATAGTGAACACCCTTGAATACAACGCTTTTTACAACGCCGTTCAGCTGGCCCTGGATAGCAGGAACAACCTCTATATCCTCCGGACGGATAACCACGTTTACAAGTTCGTTAGGTCTGAAGCCCTTGTCAACGCAGGTAAACTGTGTGCCGTTGATTTCCACCAGGAAGTCACGCACCATAATGCCGTCCAGAATATTGCTTTCGCCGATAAAGTCAGCAACAAAGGCGTTTACAGGTTCATTATAGATATCCTGCGGTGTGCCTATCTGCTGGATTATGCCGCCCTTCATAACAACAACGGTATCAGACATGGTAAGAGCTTCTTCCTGGTCATGTGTAACATAAATGAATGTGATTTCAAGAGCCTGCTGAATTCTTTTCAGCTCTATCTGCATCTCTTTACGCAGTTTAAGGTCAAGGGCCCCCAGAGGTTCGTCCAGCAG
>JAFQAF010000191.1 GCA_017400025.1 Oscillospiraceae bacterium | reverse complement strand
CTGAAAACTACCAGAGAATTTTCGGCGAAACAGTTTATCCGGACAGCATTGCCGTAACAAGCACTGACAGCGGCCGGGTGATTGCCGCATACGAAAACACAGCCGGTGTGGAAACAGTAACAGACTTCACCGATATGAAAGCCACCTTTGACAATATGTTCCGGTCTCTGGACATCATCATAGTGGTAATCACACTGGCGGCAGGCTCCCTGGCACTGGTGGTAATAATGAACCTGACAGAAGTAAACATCTCTGAAAGAATAAGGGAAATTGCCACACTGAAAGTGCTGGGCTTCCGCAACAGGGAGGTATACTCATATATCTTCAAGGAAGTGTTTATACTTTCATTTATAGGCATGCTTTGCGGGCTGCCTCTGGGCAGGCTGGAGCTGGGCTTTGTAATGAGCATTATCGATATGGAAATGGTAATGTTCAGCACAGTGGTACAGCCGGACAGCTATCTGTACGGCGCACTTATCACAATGGTGTTCACACTGCTGGTGGTACTGCTGATGAGAAAAACCCTGCGCAATGTGCAGATGGTGGAATCACTGAAGAGTGTGGAATAAAGCCGCTGTTTACAGACTTTATGTCTTTACAGTTTACAGAATAAAAAGGGAGTGTTGCGGCGCTCCCTTTTATTTGTGACATATCTGTAATTTGATTTATATTCCCGGGTGATTTATACTGAAATAAAGGAGGGATATTATGAAAAGGATTTTATGTTTTATAATCGCCTTTATGCTGATGTTCCCCCTGCCGGCCCGGGCAAACTCCGGCCAGCAGATATGGGGCGGCAGGACAGGACAGGGACTGTATGTGACAGAGGAAAACTGCCCCATTGAGGTGGAAAAGGAACTGCTGACGCTGAATATAAACAGCTTCCCACAGATAGACTACCGCGAATACAGCCGGCTGGCCGGCTATGATTCCACTGCTGTGGCGGAATACACCTTCAAAAATCCGGCAGACTATGACGTGGAAGCCACGCTGGTGTTCCCTTTCGGCCATCTGCCCTACTACATAAATATATATGAAGAAAACCGGGCCACAAGGACTATTCTGCCGGACAGCGACCGGTATTCTGTAACAGTAAACGGCAGCGAAATACCCCGCCGGACAAGATACACCTTCTCCCCGGGAGAATTTGATGCAGAAACCGAAATGGCAAAAATAAGGGACAGCTATGCAGAGGACAGCTTTTTCCGCCCGGATGCCACAGTGATGAAATACACCTATTCCACACGGAATATAGGGGACAAAAAAGGCCCCTGGGGCGAAGTAAACCTTGTGTGGAAAAATGAAACCGACCGCACCGCCCTGTTGCCGGCATACTACAGCTATTTTTCCGCCATGGGCACAGACAGCGCCGAACTGCGGATGGATGTGCGCAGCGGAGACAGCATTGTGCTGTACACCATAGGGGAAAAACTGCCCCGGCCGCCACAGCCGCGCCCTGCAGACAAATCTGCATATACTGACGGGGATGTGAGCCTTGTGGAAACTGCGGAAATGACCTTTGAGGAATTTATTTTCACCGAATGGGAAAAATATGACGAAAATCTGGGTATAAGCAGGACAGACTGGTACAATATGTTTGTGGACTGTTTCAACCACAATATGATGACCGGCAAAAAGATAATCGGCAATGACAGCAGATACTACCATATACACGACGGCATAATGGCCTGGTATCAGTATGACCTGGCTGTGCCGGCGGGAGGCACTGTGGCAAACACAGTCACCGCACCGCTGTACCCTGCAATGGACTATACCTATGAACCGCCGGTGTTTGACTATACATACTACCTTTCCCCTGCCGCCGGCTGGGCAGACTTTGGCGGAATAGAGATAGAGATAAACACACCTTTCTTTATAAACAAAAGTTCACTGGAGCTGGAAAAGACAGACAGCGGCTACAGATACAAAGCGGACGGTCTGCCACAGGGTGAGCTGACACTGACAATGAGCGAAAGCGAAAACCCCCGG
>JAFQAF010000020.1 GCA_017400025.1 Oscillospiraceae bacterium | reverse complement strand
GCTGCACAGATGCTTGTCATCTGCCAGCCTGCCGCAGCAGATACAGCGGGAAGGAAAAACCAGTTCTTTCAGCGATTTGAGAAAATCAGACACAGTATTCCTCCAGAAAATGTTTTATGCCGCTGTAGCGCAGCTGTTTTTTGTTGTTTGTAACCATATTTCCCAGTATCCGGGGCTTGCCCACAACCACCAGCAGTTCCTTTGCCCTTGTGAATGCAGTGTAAAGCAGATTGCGGTACTGCAGTTCATTAGGCACATCGGAAAGACAGAGTATTACTGCCCTGAACTCACTGCCCTGGCTTTTGTGAACCGTCACTGCCCAGGCATGCTCCAGCTGTGAGAAAAATTCCTGCTCGTATACATAAGTTTTGTCATCAAAACGTATGGTGAGAGTCTTGTTGAATTTATCCACCTTTTCAATCTGGCCGATATCCCCGTTGAACACGCCCACATCGTTTTCCCCGTTGTCCCTTACAAATTCCAGGTCATAATTGTTTTTTATCTGCATTACCTTGTCGCCGGTGCGGAAGGTTATGCCGTTGAAAACAAGTTCGTTTTTCCTTTCCCGTGGAGGGTTGAGGGTTTTCTGCATAACAGTGTTAAGGTTCCGGGTTCCGCCGCGGCGTTTGCGGGAAGGGCAGAGAATCTGTATATCCTCAAAGCTGGCAAAGCCGTATGCTCGTGGCAGACGGGTGCTTACAAGACTGCTGACCATTGCCTCCACAGAGTTTTCATCGCAGTCAATAAAGAAATAATCCCCCGTCCTGCCGGATGTTTTTGGAAAGACGCCACTGTTTATGGCGTGGGAGTTTACCACAATATCACTTTCCCGTGCCTGACGGAAAATATCTGTCAGCTGTACATTGGGTACAAGACCGCTTTCCAGCATATCCTTGAGGATATTGCCGGGGCCCACTGCCGGCAGCTGATTGTAATCCCCCACCAGCACTATCCTGCAGCCGTCTTTTACTGCGGTAATCAGCTGGCTGAACAGCACTATATCCACCATTGAGAATTCGTCAACAATAAGAACATCGCATGGGATGGGGTTATCCTGGTTGCGCTGGAATTTTATATCATTCCTGCTGCCGGGTACAACCTCAAGCAGGCGATGAATGGTCTTTGCATTTCTGCCGGAAAGTTCAGACAGGCGTTTTGCCGCACGGCCGGTAGGTGCACACAGGCTGACAACATCTGCCTGCATTTCAAACATTGCAATAATACCTTTTACCAATGTGGTTTTACCTGTACCCGGGCCGCCGGTGATAATGCATACTCTGCTCCGGGCCACCTTTTCAAGGGCTTTTATCTGGTTTGGGGCATACTGTATATCCAGCATTCTCTGAACAGTTTTTATTGTACTGTGAATATCACCGTTTATTTTGGGAGTTGCGGAAAGCAGCTGTGCCAGCCTTGCAGCGGAAACCATTTCTGCAGCATAAAGCTGTGCAGGATATACAAAATCCCTGTCATTTATATTTTCTATAAAAAGGCTGCCTTCATCACAGTTTTCTTCTATGGCACTTTCCACCTTTTCGGGCTCCACACCGATATAGCCCGAAACAGTCTCAACAAGCCTGTCATAGGGCACACAGCAGTGGCCGTTCCGGGAATTGTGGCGGAGAACATACATAATCCCCCCTGCTATTCGCCGGTGGTTGTCATAATCAAGAGACATAAGGCGCATGGCAATATCATCTGCCTGCTCAAAAGGCAGATTGCAGGGTTCGTTGCACAGAACAAAAGGATTGGTGTGCACAACCTCTGCAGCAGTGCTGCCATATACGCCGTACAGAGCGATTGCCTGTGCTGCGGAAAGGCCATAGGCCGCAAGGTTTGCTATAACATCCTGGATGCCGTATATTCTCTGGAACTCTGCCTGTATTTCCAGTGCCATTCTGTAAGAAATCCCTTTCACCTTTGAAAGGGCAACCGGGTCTGTTTCAAGAATTTCAAAGGCTCTTTCGCCGAATTCTTTCATTATCCTGCGCGCTGTAACCGGGCCTATGCCTTTTACTGCACCGCTGGAAAGATAGCTGAGCATAGCATTTACATCAACCGGCATGGCAACTTCATAGTTCTGTACCTTAAACTGCACACCGAAAGAAGGGTGATTGGAATATGTGCCCTGCACAACAAGCTGCTGTCCCGGTGCCACACCTGCCATTTCACCCACAACGGTAACCACATCATCATCGGTTTCCAGCTCCAGCACTGTGAAGCCGGTATCCTGACTGTGAAAGGTTATATATAAAATTGTGCCCTCTAATCTTTCAAGTTCCTGCAATTTATAATACTCCATTTAATATTACTTATATATTATAATTCAACCGTCTCTTTTTGTAAATAAAACATCTGTAACATATTCTGATATTTCACAAACTCTGCACACCTTTATGTCTTCACAGATTTTCACATCGCCGGTATCTTCCCCCACCATCAGTATACAATTATTGGGCACAGAGTTGTGCAGGATTTTCAGCTTTTCATACACCGGTTCAGAATCATCGTACAGCATAACGGTAACTGAAGGCGGAGTTCCCGCAGATATTATGGCTGTGAAAACCATTTCCGCAGCAGAATACATTCCGAAAACAGCAAAGGCTGTAAGTACTATCATATACAAATCAAAAATCATGGCCGCACCTCTTTAAGTTGTTAACCTAAAGTATGCGGCCTGTATTTATTTTGTGAAAAATCAACCGATATATGAATGGTCCACCTTTACAACAGCGCGGTACTGGCCTTCGTCCATTGCAAGAATGTTTTCTTTTGCCATTTCCATTACCTTTGCTTCTGTAAATCTGAATTTATGCGGAATAACAATATCAAAAATAACGTTTGTATGTGTATTACCGTTTACCATTCTGAAGTCGTGGATAGAAACATCGCCGTTGAACAGCTCTCCCATGCGCAGGGCGATTTCTTCCCTTAATCTCTGCACATTTTCATCGTCTGCAGCCACAGGGTCCATATGTATAGTAGCTTCACAGCTGAGTTTTTCCTTCAGTTCTTCCTCGATATTGTCAATGACATCGTGTGTTTCAATAAAGTCTGCAGATGCATTTACTTCTGCGTGGAGAGTAATCATAAGTCTGCCCGGGCCGTAGTCATGAACCACAAGATCGTGCACACCGACAACCTCCGGATGTGACATTACAAGAGCATAAATCCGCTCTACAAGTTCTTCGTCCGGTCTCTGGCCAAGGAGAGGAGAAATTGTGTCCTTTGCGGCTTCGATACCTGCGCGGAGAATAAATACAGAGATAAGCAGACCGCACCAGCCGTCAATAACAAGGCCTGTGAAATGGCTCACAACTGCTGCTGCAAGAACCACTGCTGTAGAGATGCAGTCACTGAAGCAGTCTGCACCGGTGGCCTTCATGGCAGCAGAGCCGATTTTGTCACCAATGCTGTTGTTGTAAATGCCCATATACCGCTTTACACCGATTGACACTGCAAGTATTGCAACAGACAGCAGGCTGAATTCAACCGGCCGCGGATGCAGTATTTTATCAACGGAAGATGTGGCCAGTTCCCAGCCCATAAGGAGTATGGCCATAGACACTGCAAGACCGGAAAGATACTCTATTCTGCCGTGACCAAAGGGATGTTCAGGGTCCGGTTTCTGGCCTGCCAGTCTGAAGCCCAGCAGAGTAATAACAGATGAACCGGCATCAGAAAGGTTGTTGAAAGCGTCTGCTGTGATGGAAACTGATTTGCTGATAGTGCCTGCAAAGAATTTGCCGGCAAAGAGAACTATATTCAGCAGGATGCCCACTGTGCTGCACAGCATACCGTAAGCACCGCGGACCTGTGGATTCTGAACATTGTCTGAATCCTTTATAAACATTTTTACAAGAATATTGACCACGATAAACCTCCGTGAATAAAACATATAATATTACATTATTTTACATTTTACATTTTTTATTTCAAATGTCAACACCGGCAACAAAAAAGCACCCGGATAAACCGGGTGCTGAATATTACATTGCTTTGATTGCAGCTTTCAGTGCATCAACTTTGTCTGTGTTTTCCCATTTTACGCCCAGGTCTTCACGGCCGATGTGACCGTAAGCTGCCAGCTGACGGTAGATTGGTTTGCGCAGGTCAAGAGTATCGATGATAGCTCTTGGGCTCAGGTCAAATACCTGTGAAACTGCTGCTTCGATTTTTTCAACTTCCACTGTGTTTGTGCCGAATGTTTCAACCAGTACAGAAACAGGTTTTGCAATACCGATAGCGTATGCAATCTGAACTTCACATTTTTTTGCCAGGCCTGCTGCTACGATATTTTTAGCAACATATCTTGCTGCATAGGCTGCGGAACGGTCAACCTTTGTAGGGTCTTTGCCGGAAAATGCACCGCCGCCGTGACGTGCATAGCCGCCGTATGTATCAACAATGATTTTTCTGCCTGTAAGACCGGAGTCACCCTGTGGACCACCCACTACAAAACGGCCTGTAGGGTTGATGAAGAATTTTGTTTCATCATCCATAAGTTCTGCCGGAATGATAGGTCTGATAACATTTTCAATAATGTCTGTTCTGATCTGTTCCAGGGAAACTTCAGGTGAATGCTGGCTGGAGATAACAACTGTATCCACTCTTGCAGGAACATCGTTGATGTATTCAACTGTTACCTGTGTTTTACCGTCCGGACGGAGGTAATCCAGTGTGCCGTTCTTTCTTACTTCAGACAGTCTTTTTGACAGTTTGTGGGCAAGGGAGATTGGCAGAGGCATAAGTTCTTTTGTTTCGTCACAGGCAAAACCGAACATCATACCCTGGTCGCCTGCACCGCCTACTTCATCATTTGTGCCCAGTGCGATATCTGCAGACTGTTTGTCGATGGATGTGATAACGGAACATGTGTCACAGTCGAAACCGTATTTTGCTCTGTCATAACCGATTTCTCTGATAACGTTTCTTGCAACTTCAGGGATATTTACGTTGTGTTTTGTTGTGATTTCACCGATGCATACAACCATACCTGTTGTAACAGCTGTTTCGCAGGCTACACGGCCGTCAGGGTCGTTTGCCAGGATTTCGTCCAGAACTGCGTCTGAAATCTGGTCTGCGATTTTATCAGGATGGCCTTCAGTAACTGATTCTGATGTAAAAAATACTCTTGACATAGTTTTCTCCTTTTTATGTTTGTCT
>JAFQAF010000190.1 GCA_017400025.1 Oscillospiraceae bacterium | reverse complement strand
TGCTGAATCATTTCTTCCAGCTGTGCTATTTCTTCTTTGGTAATTCCTCGTGTCTGTACAAAAGCCGCCATAAGACCTGTTATAGACACATTTTTTAGTTTTTCACCAAAAGAAATACTTTCGTCAACCATATATTCCTCTCGTGAAACAAGTGGTGTATAAAGGTTTTTATTACCCTGTTTTTCACAGGACAGATATCCTTTCTTTACAAGGCGTGACAGCATTGTAAGTATTGTAGGGTCTGACCAGTGCTGGTCTGCCAGCTTTTCTGACAGGATGTTGCGTGGTACAGGGGGATTGCTATCCCAGATTACCATCATTATTTTAAGTTCGCTTTCCGGAAGCTTTTTGTTTGGTTTCATAAGGTTTTACTCCTTGAAATTTCTTTGACAATTGTCTATGATTTTATTATACAAATGTAAAAGTATTTTGTCAACAGATTTCTTCGACATTTGTATAATATATTTTTAAAATTATACTTGACGTGACACTATATATTAGTGTTACAATATATATAAGTAAAAGTTTCGTTCAAAATATGAAAGGAGAATATTATGAAACCTAAAGTATATTTCAGCAGAACTATTACACCTGAAAAAATGCTGGAACTGTATAAACTTCTTGGCAAAGAACTGCCGGGCAAAGTAGCGCTGAAGGTACACAGCGGCGAAAAAGGCAACCACAACTTCCTTGGACCGGATTTCTGGAAACCGCTGATTGATGAAGTGGGCGGCACAATCGTAGAATGCAACACAGCATACGCCGGCGAACGTGACACCACAGAAAAACATCTGGAACTGTTCAAATACCACGGCTGGAGCGAAATGTATGACGTGGACCTGCTGGACGCAGAAGGCCCTGACATGGTGCTGGAAGTGAAAAACCACAAACAGATAGACAAAAACTATGTGGGCAAAAATCTGGCAAAATACGACAGCCTGCTGGTGCTGAGCCACTTTAAAGGCCACCCTATGGGCGGTTACGGCGGTGCACTGAAGCAGCTGTCTATCGGCATAGGTTCTTCCTACGGCAAGGCATACATCCACGGCGCAGGCGAACCGGAAAAAATCTGGACACAGGAAAGAACAAAATTCCTGGAAGCTATGGCAGATGCCGCAGGCAGTGTTGTAGAATATTTCGGTGAAAATGCAGCATATATCAACGTAATGAAAAATATGTCTGTTGACTGTGACTGTGTGGCACATCCGGAAGACCCTTGTATGGAAGACATAGGTATCCTTGTTTCCACAGACCCTATCGCTATCGACCAGGCATGTATAGACCTGGTTTATGCCGCAACTGATGACCCGGGCCAGGCACACCTGCTGGAAAGAATTGAAAGCAGAAGAGGCGTTTATACAATCGAAGCAGCTGCAGCACTGGGCTTTGGCAGCAGAGAGTATGAACTGATTGAAGTGGAATAATCACTCTCCGGTAAAACCCAAGTATAAACACAAAAGACGGCAGTTCCCTGCCGTCTTTTTTATTTCTGTGCATCACGGTACGCACAAGAGAAATTGTATTTATATATAAAAAACAGACACCCTGGGGTGTCTGTAATTTTTTATTCCTGTTTTCCTTCCTTTACGCCTTTTGCACCCAGCACGCTGGTGATAGTGCCGAAGAAAATCTTCACATCGTTGGCAAAGGTGATATTCTGTGCATAGTCGCCGTCATATTTTGCCTTTACATCAATAGGCAGCTCATCACGGCCCATAATCTGTGCCAGACCTGTAAGGCCGGGGCGCACATCGTTTGCGCCGTATTTGTCACGTTCTGCAATAAGGTCAAACTGATTCCACAGTGCAGGGCGCGGGCCGATAATACTCATTTCACCCACAAGGATATTCCAAATCTGCGGCAGTTCGTCAAGGCTGGATTTTCTTAAAAATCTGCCGATTTTTGTGATTTTGCTTTCGGGGTCTGCAAGAAGGTGTGTAGGCACATCCTTGGGCACATCTGCATACATTGTGCGGAATTTCAGTATCTGGAAATGCTCCTTGCCTTTTGCCACACGTTTCTGTTTAAAGAGAACAGGGCCTTTGGAGTCCGCTTTTATCAGCACTGCAATTACCAACAGCACAGGTGAAAGCACCAGCAGGCCGGCAGCTGAAAGCAAAATATCTATAAATCGTTTAAAAAAGTTTTTATACATAGTTGTCTCTGTCAATATTCTATTACTTCGTGTTTGAATGTAGGCACCATCGCCTGCAGTTTTTTCATCAGGTTTTCCCTGTCGTTTTCATAGGCATAGCCTTTGAGCTCCAGCAGGTCAGTAAAGAAGCGGTCAGCGTCCATTTTAAGCGGAGAACCGATAAAAATTTTACTGTTGGCTGTTTTTCTTACGCCTTCTTCGTCCTGCAGCAGTTCTTCATACATTTTTTCGCCCGGGCGCAGGCCTGTGAAAACAATATCTATATCCTTGTAAGGGATAGCACCGGACAGTTTGATAATATTTTCTGCCAGGGTAACGATTTTCACCGGTTCACCCATATCCAGAACAAATATCTCACCGGATTTTTCGCTCATAGCGCCGGCTTCCAGCACAAGGCTTACAGCTTCCGGAATAGTCATAAAGTAGCGGACAACCTCCGGATGTGTAACTGTGAGAGGGCCGCCTTCTGCCAGCTGGTCCTTGAAAAGAGGCACAACTGAACCATTTGAGCCCAGCACGTTGCCAAAGCGAACGGCAACAAAGGTAGTTGTGCCGTCACTGGACCGGGCAATGTTCTGAACAATCATTTCACAGATGCGCTTGGTAGTACCCATAACGTTTGTAGGGTTTACGGCTTTGTCTGTGGAGATAAGCACAAATTTTTCCGCACCGTATTTTTCTGCACAGAGTGCGCAGTTGTAAGTGCCGAAAACATTGTTTTTTACCGCTTCTTCAGGGGCATCTTCCATAAGAGGTACATGCTTATGGGCAGCAGCGTGGAACACAACATTCGGTCTGAATTCCCGGAAAAGGTCATCCATTTTCTTGGTGTCACGCACAGATGCAATGCGCACCTCCATATTCAGACTGCCCTTGTATTTTCTGATAAGCTCCTGCTGTATAGCATATGCAGAGTTTTCGTAAATATCAATTATAACCAGCTGTGCCGGGCCTATATTGGCTATCTGTCTGCACAGTTCACTGCCTATGGAGCCACCGCCACCGGTTACAAAAACAACCTTGTCCTTAATCAGTTTTGTGGCTTCGTCAGCAAGGATTACAGGGTCACGGCCCAGCAGGTCTTCGACCTTGATGTCTGTGATACTGGAGGCAAAGTCCTTGCCGTCTGCAATGATTTTAACAATATCCGGCAGGGTTTTGATGTTGCAGTTTGTCTGTGAACAGATATCGATGATACGTCTTCTGCCCCGGCCGTCCAGAGTAGGGATGGCGATAAGGATGGAATCTATCTGGCAGGTGGCGACAAGGTCCGGAATATCTTCTGTTGTGCCCAGGATTTCCACACCCATAATTGTGCGCCCCTGCTTGTTCATATCGTCATCAACGGCGCATATAATATTCATTTCCTGGGATTGGTTTTTGTGCAGTTCGTGAAGCAGGGTGCTGGCGGCATCACCTGCACCCACCATCAGTACACGGCTGCGCTTTTTGCCGCCGGTGAAGAATTTTGTATTGCGGTACATTCTGTAGGTGAGACGCACATAAAGCGTGAGTGAGGATGCAAAGGCTGCAGACCGCCCGTATACAGAAACCGGGATTCTTCTCTCTTTGAATATCATAAGTGAAATCACAATAAACGCTATAACCGAAATCACACAGGATGCGGCACAGCGAAAGAATTCCACTATTTCTGCATAGCGCCACAGGCTGTCATACATACCTGTAGCAAAAAATACTATGCTGTAGCAGGCCACAAAAAGGAAACAGCTGGACACCATAAGGGAAAGGAAATCGCTCATGATTGCCGCACGGCCGCTGATAAGAAACCAGGTGAGAAGATATGCAAAACAAACCAATACTGAATCCATAAGGAAAAGTATCAGTCTGCGGTATTTTGAAATAACTCTGTTTATATTGTTAGGCATAAAAGCCTCCTGTAAAAACCACATTTAATCTATATAATTTTACAACATTTTACACCAATAATCAATTAAAAAAGGCTGTGTTTTTGTTGATATATGGCCCCGGGATACCTTTTGCAGTTAAAATTAATGAAAAATTAACAGTTTCTTCATATTTGGAAGCAATAAATACAATTTAATTATTACCTTTATAAAATATAAACCACCGCATATTTTATGGAAAAACAGCCCGTACAGGATAAGTTGATATATTACATCCGGCATATTTGCGGCACAGAACCGAATACACATCAAAAAAAACAGCGGCCTTACAGCCGCTGTTCTGAATTAATCAAGCATTTCAAGAATTTTTTCTTTTGGCATATAGCCGATTTTTTTGTTTGTGATATCACCGTTTTTGAAAACAAGCAGTGTAGGAATGCTCATAACGCCGTATCTGTTTGCCAGTTCCGGCTGTTTGTCCACATTGATTTTACCCACAGCCACTTTGCCTTCCAGCTCTTCTGCGATTTCTTCTACGATAGGGCCTATCATTTTGCATGGGCCGCACCAGGTTGCCCAGAAATCCACCAGAACAGGAAGCTGGTTTTTGAGAACAACTTCTTCAAAATTTTCTTTTGTGATTTCGATTGCCATAGAAAACATCTCCTTTACTTTTCAAGAAGTCTTGTGATTGTATCCAGAACGCTGTCTGTCAGTGTCTTTTTAACAGCAGCCTTTGGTTTTGGCAGTTCTGTTTTTTCTTCAGGGATATACTGTACAGAAGTATCGATTTTATCCACTTTTGTGCGGTATTCCATAACCTGGTTTTCTATAACCGCGCTGGCTTTGTCCATATTTTCCATAGCGGTGGAAAGTTTGGAAAAAGATTCCTCCAGCTGTGTTTCAAGGCGTGCAATCTCTGATTTCACGTCTGCCACCTTGTCCATCAGGTTGGCTGCATTTGCGTCAAATTCTGCCTTGGTTTTTTCAGCCTGCCGTGTGGCCTGCTCTATTATTTCCCTGGCGCGCACACTGGCTTCTACCATGCAGGAGGCTATTTCGTTCTGTTTTGCTTTCCACTGCGCGTTTTCCTTTTCAAGGTCATCCTTATGGGAAGACAGTTTGTTGTAATTCTGCTTTATCCGGGATATTTCCCTGTCTTTTTCCAGAATCATGTTCCTGTAGGAATTTATCTGACGTTTCAGCTCCACATTGTTCTGCTTCAGATAATCCAGTTCTTCCTTCAGTTTTGCAGAAATTTCCCGTGAAAGGGCAAGATTTTCCTTATTTTCAGACAACTGATCCGAAAGGGACTGAATTTCAGTTTCAAGCCCTTTCTGCATATTGCTGTAATCATCCGCCTGCTGTGTCATCTGTGCGGATAAATTGTCTATGTATTCCAGCACCTGCCGGCGGTCAAAACCGCGGAAGGTCTGCCTGAAGAGAATATTTTCCATGATGATTCCTCTGGATTACTTTTTCTGTGCTGATGTACAATGCACTGCAACCGCACTTTTTTCAGAGTGCGGCGCAGGTACAGTAATTCAATTATTTGTTGCTGTTTTTCTTGAGGATGCTGATAACATCTGACAGATAGTCATCGTCTTCAGCAATAGAGCCTTTAGGGCTGTCGAACCAGTTTACAAATGGTGATTTGAAGATATCTTCGTCACCGCTGCTGATTTCTTTGTATGTTTTTTCTACAACTTCTTCTTTTTTAGGCTGTTTTACGCCGCCGTTTTCAAAACCTGTGGCGATAACTGTAACCTTCATGGAGTCAACCATATTGGAGTCAAAGGAAATGCCCCAGATAACGTTTGCATCAGGGTCTGCTGCGCCTGTAACCATTGTGGCAGCTTCGTCAACTTCGTCCAGACCAATATCCGGTGAAGAAATAAAGGAAAGGATAACGCCGCGGGCCTGGTCTATAGATGTTTCAAGCAGAGGTGACTGAATAGCCATCTGTGCTGCTTCGCTGGCTTTGTTTTCGCCGGAAGCTGAACCAACGCCCATATGTGCATAGCCTGCATCCTTCATAACTGTGCGGATGTCTGCAAAGTCAAGGTTCATAAATGAATGGTCATTGATAAGTTCGGAAACTGATTCAACACCCTGTTTCAGAATGCTGTCTGCAATTTCGAAAGCGTTTACCATTGTGATTTTTTCTTCTGTTACATATTTCAGTCTTTCGTTTGGAACAACGATAAGGCTGTCCACATTTTTCAGCAGGTTGGAGAT
>JAFQAF010000189.1 GCA_017400025.1 Oscillospiraceae bacterium | reverse complement strand
CAGATGTTCCGCAGTATTTTTGAAGAGGGTACACTCCGTGAACGCCTGCAGAATCTGTTTGTTATATACCGTGCTGAAAGATGGCCGGGAATGAAAAATCAAATAAGCAAATACGGCGTGTTCGAAAATGAAGAGCTGAACAGATACCTTTGCGATAAAGCCCATACAGCAGCTGACAGGATTGTAAAGGTAGAGTGTAAACGAGGGGACAGCCATACAAAATATTCACAGGCTGTTACAGCAATTGAATTTTTCTACGGCACAGACCATCTGGTAAATCTGCTTACTGCTCTTGGAAAGGACAAGTTTGCACGCAAGGACAGCTATGGTCTGGTTGGCAACGGCTCCCGCAAAGTTAATCTCTGTCATCTTATCAGCGTGTGCAATCCTTTGCCGGAGGATAATATTGAAACCTTTACACAGGCACTTAAAGGTACATCCATAAATGAAAAGCGACTTATTGAGGTTGCAATGTATGCTCCGCAGTGGATAGACCTGATTGAAGAGTACCTTGATTTCAAAGGACTTAAAATCGGTGCATATTATTTTATGGCACATATGAATGACCAGTACAACCATGACCAGCGCAAATTTGCCACTATTGCAAGGTTTACACCTCTTGAAAAGGAAGAACTGTTCAACGGTGCCTTTGATATCGACTGGTTCAATGAGGCATACAGCATACTGGGCGAAAAGCGTTTTGCAATGCTTTATGAGGCTGCAAAATATACAAGTGACGGCAGCCGCCACACCCGTGCAAGGAAATATGCCGATGCAACTTTGGGCAAGGTTACTGTTGAAGAGCTTGAAGCAGAAATAAAGGAAAAACGCAATAAGGACCTGCTGATGAGCTATCCGCTTGTGCCACTTGCGGATAAGGATGATATGCTGCACAGATACCAGTTTATACAGCAGTTCCGCAAGGAGAGCACACAGTTCGGTGCTCAGCGCCGTGCCAGCGAAGGCCTTGCCTGCGATATGGCACTGCGCAATCTTGCAACCCGTGCTGGGTTCAAGGATACCACACGTCTTACCTTGGTTATGGAAATGGCATTGGCTGAAAGCCTTAAATCCTATTTTGAATGGACAAAGCTGGATAACGGCAAAGATACTGTTGAAGTACGCATACAGGTAACAGATTCCGGCAAACCGGAGGTTGTGGTGCGCAAGGGTGAAAAATTACTTGCTTCCATACCGTCCGCCTTCAAGAAAGACCCGTATATCCTGCAGCTGAAAGAAAGCAATAAGAAATTCCGTGAACAGTATACTAGAACAGTTAAAATGTTTGAACTCTCTATGGAAGAAAGGGAACTGTATTCTGTACAGGAGATAACAGAGCTTACAGCAAACCCTGTTATATCTCCGGTAGTGGAAAATCTTGTGTTCATCGGCGATGATAAAGGTTTGTGCGGCACTGTTTCTGCAGGTGCAGGTATTGCGCTTGTTGATGCAACAGGCGAAGTTCACGCTATGGACGGTGCAGATAATGTCCGTGTTGCACATCCATACGATATGTATAAGGCAGGCAACTGGACCGCCTGGCAGCAGTATTTCTTTGAAAAACAGAAAACAGACGGTTCAAGACAGCCGTTCCGCCAGGTATTCAGAGAACTGTACGTAAAACTGGATGAGGAACTGGATAAGAATTATTCCAGTCTCTTTGCGGGCCATCAGATTCAGCCTACAAAAACAGTTGCCACACTTAAATCACGCCGCTGGATTGCCGACCACGAATCCGGCTTGGAAAAAGTGTTCTACAAAGACAACATTGCCGTTACAATGTATGCTCTGGCAGACTGGTTCTCACCGTCAGACATCGAGCCGCCTACACTGGAATATGTGGCCTTTGCCGACAGAAAAACATTTAAATTTATACCTGTGGGGCAAGTGCCGGATATTGTATACAGTGAAGCAATGCGAGATGTGGACCTTGCAGTAAGCGTTGCACATGCGGGCAGTGTAGACCCCCAGGCAAGCCACTCCACAGTGGAAATGCGCAAGGTAATTGTGCAGTATAATGCAGAGCTGTTTGGCTTAAAGAATGTCACAGTAGAAGGAACACACGCCTTTATCAAAGGCACACTTGGGGAATATACGGTCCATCTTGGCAGCGGTGTAGTGCATATGAGAGGTGTGCATCAGCTTAATGTATTGCCAGTTCACTCACAGCACAGGGGCAAAATCTTCCTTCCATTCCTGGATGAGGATCCAAAAACAGCTGAGATTATATCCAAAATAATTCTTTTTGCTGATGACAAAAAGATAAAAGACCCATATATTCTGGACCAGATGCGATAAGAAAAGCTACAGATTATCCTGAATTTCCGGATGGTCATATATATAAATTTAACAGCTATAGTAATTTTACAAATTAAAATACAAAACCCTTGTTCAATTTAAAATTGAACAAGGGTTTGTTAAATTGTGGTTTTTATGCACCTGCTTTTGGCTGCCAGTTTTACCCGGAGGGGGTATTTCAGCAGATAATTTAAAAAACAACCGAAAAAGATTATATTATATGTTTCCGGAATAACTGTAAAATATAATAACAGTTTATTCCCATGGATTTTCACTTTCGGGTTTACGTATATCAGACAGCAGGAACTGCTCCCACAGATACCATTTTCCGTCTTTGGCTTTACGCATTTTAACTGCACGGGGATTGTCTGCACCGCCGGACGCAATATACAGATTGGCATAGTTGTCTTCCTGATATGAGTATGGATTATCTGATACAATTACTGTATATGGTTTGTCGGGTGTATAATCATTGTCAGGTGTTGCACCGGCAAAATAAGAGCGCGGCACATAGTCTTTGTCCATAAATCGGTCTGCGATAAACTGTTTGTCAATGCCGCTCATGGGTTTCGGGCCACAAAGGTAATCCATCATTGCCAGTGAAAGTTCCTTGTGTTTGGGATAATAGGAAAGAGCAACAACTGTCAGTGCGGCAGTGTCAAAAGGCGTGGACATTTCTGCCTGGGGCAAAGCCTTGAAATCTTCAAGGTTTTCAGGCATTGTCGGAAAAACTGACTTTACCTTTTTTGTAGTCAGTTCTTTTTTTGCGCCTTCCAGAGCGTCTTCCATTGCATCTTTTACAGCTTCCTTTGCTTTTCTTTTAAGAATATCCATTAATGATGCCATATTTGTTCTCCTTTATGTATATTGTTCTTTTAAGTTTTTGAAAGCATTGTGAATATATCTATAGATTTCATTGCAGTTTTCGGGGTAATTATATGACGTTTCAAATATAATTCTTTCTTCTCCCAGATGGAAAACCACAGTTTCTTTTATGTGCGAATTTGCTTCAGCTGCAGCCTCAGCAGGTGTATTGTATATAAGACACTCTGTGGTATGGCATATTTCACTGAAAGGGTCAAGCCGGTGTTCTTCTGTTTCAAAACTGAAAAATTCTTCATTGTAACCATTGGAAGTATGTTTATATGTATATACCGGCTTTTGGCTGTCGTGTTTTACCAGACTGATTTCAATATGCTCATTGTGCAGTTCATTATGCAGGCGATATTCTACGCCTGTGATTTCACCGGACAGTGTGTTTACCATCCCCCATCTGTCAGGTATATGGATATTACGTATGTAAGCCAATAAAATTATCATTACAGCAACAAAAATAATTCCGCACATTTTTATCACCTTTTTAAAAGATTTTATATTCATAATCTTTCCTTTTACGTTATTGCCTATCACTATTATGCAATATTCAATATGTTTTTTTAATTATACTGCAGGGTGATTTTTGTTTTCACAGGGGTAATATTGGATAAAAAAAGAGAGTACCAAATGTACTCTCTTTTTTTACTTTTACCAGCGAATAGTATTCACACGGTCGATTATTTCGTTGCGGCTGGTGACAGCCAGTTTTTCAAATATATGTGATGTGTGCTTTTTGACTGTATTTTCGCTTACATACATCCGCTCTGCAATATCTTTTCTGCGTTTGTTTTCCAGCAGCATCATAAAGACTTCACTCTCTCTTGATGTCAGCCCTGCAAGGGCCGGCCATGCCAGTACAAGCCTGTCCCAGCTGTATGTTCCTGCCGGAAGAGGCAGAGCGCTCTCGTGCCGGGCAGAATCCGGTTTATTGCCTGCAGGGTGCAGGCTGTCGGGTAAAGGAACGTAGTTGTTATGGTATTCGTCCATAATGCCGTAAATAAACAGCATAAATATTTCTGTGACGATGTATGAAATTGCCAGGAATTCAAAATCAATTCTGTACATCTGTTCGATAAACCACACAACAATATTCAGCAGTACAGCCACAAGCAGTGCGATTGAAACGGAAAAGGACTCGATTTTCTTTTTAACAAATGCAATAATAACAACAGCTATCATTATAAAAAACATAGAAAAAAGATAAATGTAATAGCATTTATGCAGCGGGCCATAAATCTTTTTCAGTTTT
>JAFQAF010000188.1 GCA_017400025.1 Oscillospiraceae bacterium | reverse complement strand
GTCCACAATTATTCCTACTTTACCTTCGCACAGTTTCGCACAGAATGTATCCGGCCTTTCAGTATATAAAACAGACTGGAACAAAGAAAATTTTGTTCTGTCTACAAAAGGTGAAAGATAACCTGTTTCAAATATCATCGGCAAATCAACTGATTCTATTCTTTCTTCTACTCTCTTAGGTAACCCCTCCGGGCAACAGTCTGTATGATAATATATTGTAACTTCCGTTTTTGTTCTGTCTCCGACCTGCAAAGTTTTTACTGCAAGATTTTCGCTGCGTATTCTGCGGCGTATCATACCCATATTTTTTCTGCCGGTATCTGTGAAACTCTCTCGTGAACCGCGCAGATTATTTTCATTTGCAGGCTTTTCCACACCTCTGGCCGGATACCCCTGCACCGGCATAACCATAGCCTTATCAATACCATCTATAAAAATCAGACCAAAGCCGGCTGTGAGAAAAAACATTGCCTGGTCAAAATCAGCCACTTCAGAAGCATTGAAAGGAATCGTTGTTTCGTTCTTCATATACTCAAATACTTCCTGCGCTGATTTATCACCCTTGAGGTTATTGAGAGGGTTAAGGAAAACCTGCCGCAGTTTAAGGGAGTCTGTAAGGTCTTCACACATAACCACAGCACAGTCTGCACTGAATATTTTTATATTTTTAAAATAGAAATCCGCAGAATTTTTAAAATAGCTTTCCAGCTCTTTTTTGTTTCTTTCAAGCGATACAAAAAGTTTTTTACTCATAAAATCACCCCGGTATATTATTGGTGCAGTGATTAATTTTACTCACAAAATCAATAATAAACCGAGGTGATTTCTTTGATATCAATTTTTATAAGAACTACAATAATGTTTTTTCTTGTGATGTTTACAATGCGTCTGATGGGTAAAAAAAGCCTGGGAGAATTCCAGCCCAGTGACCTGATTTCTGTAATGCTGATTTCCAATCTGACATCTATAGTAATCGAGGCGCCGGAACTGCCTATACTGTATTCAATAGTTCCTATTCTGCTGATTACCTGCTATGAGATTTTTATATCTGTTGCAGCCCGCAAAAGCCCGGTTGTGGCAAGGCTGTCCCAGGGAAAAAGTATGGTGATTATAAAAGACGGAATAATTGACCAGAAAGTGATGAACAACCTGCGTTTTACCGTAAATGATATTCTGGACGGTATGCGCAGCAAGGATATTTTTTATCTTGAAGAAGTAAAACTGGCAATGATTGAAACCACAGGTTCTATGAGCATTTACCCGGACCCGAATGCTTCAACCAATATACAAAAAGCAGATATCCCGCCTTTTTCTGTAATTGAAGACGGAAAATTCAATATGCAGAATATGGAAACAGTAGGTGTGGACAATGAAAAGCTGGATAAAATACTGAAAAAAGAAAATATATCCGCAAAAAATATACTTCTGATGATGATTGACGGAAATCACAGATATAATATTACGCTTAAGGAGGATATATGAAACATTTCTATATAGCCATACTGATTTTCACCATTATAACAGCGGGCAGCTTTGTAGAAACAAGATTTGTAAAGCAGACCTTCAGCATGATGGATACCAGATTGAACTCCATTTACAAAAGTGAAATAACCGATGAAAATTTTACATCCAGACTTAACAATATGAAAAATATATTCTACAGCAAAAAAAATATGCTCCAGATGTTTGTAAACAAGGAGCATATCAATGATATTGAATTGAATATATTATTGCTGGAAAATGCAGCAAAAAACAACGATATTGAAGAATGCAGAAGCATAGCGCTGAAAATAAACAACAGTATTGCTTTTATCTGCAACAGCCAGACAGCAATTGATTAATTGCTGTTCTTTTTGTTCAAAAGCCGTGTCAGTTCTTCCATGAAGGTATTGATATCGCTGAACTGCCTGTATACAGATGCAAAACGTACGTATGCAACCTCATCCAGCTTTTTCAGTTCATCCATAACCATTTCGCCTAACTCAATGGAAGAAATTTCATTTGTAAGGCTGTTTACAATCCTGTATTCTATATTATCTGCAGCTTTTTCAAGAGACTGGCGTGTAACAGGGC
>JAFQAF010000019.1 GCA_017400025.1 Oscillospiraceae bacterium | reverse complement strand
TTTACAAGCTATGAGGAAATGGCCACACGCGCCCTTTCCCCACAGGGTTTCACAGTGAGAACTGTGGGCCGCCAGGCAGAATATGCCATGTTTATAAACGAAATAATCCAGGCTGACAAAATCAAAAGTGTGCTGCTGGAGAGCAACGCCATAAGCCACGAAGAATACCTGGCCTTTGAAAATGCACTGTATGCAAAGGTGCAGCCACTGAAGACACAGCTGGACAAGCTGCGTATGGTGAAGGACCTGGAGGAAGTGGAAAACATCAAGACCGCACAGCGCATAAACGAAAAAAGCTTTGAGGAGCTGCTGGGCTTTATAAAACCGGGCATGACCGAAAAGCAGGTGCAGGCAAAGCTGGTGCAGCTGATGCTGGAAAATGGCTCTGACCTGGAAAAATTCCACATCTGCTGTGTTTCCGGTGCAAACTCCAGCCTGGTGCACGGCCGTGCCACAGACAAGAAGATTGAAACCGGCGAAAACCTGATGCTGGAATTCGGCGCTGTGTACAACGGCTACCGCTCTGACATGGCAAGAACAATCTGTATAGGCCAGCCTTCCGATGAATTCAGAAAGGCATACAGAATAGTGCAGAACGCCTGTGTAATAGGCCAGCGCTATATACAGAAAGGTGTTTCCGGCAAGGCCGCAGACACTTAAATACGCCGGTACATAGAAGAAAACGGCTACAAAAACTATTTCCGCCATTCACTGGGCCACGGCATAGGCATACAGCTCAGCGAAGGGCCATACCTGGCACAGGATTCCAAGGATATCCTGACAGCCGGCAACGTGGTGACAATGGAGCCGGGCATATATATCAAGGGCAGATTCGGCATAAGAATTGAAGACCTGCTGTATATTTCCAACCTGGGCACAGAAAACCTGACCCGCACCACACGCGACCTTATTATTCTGTAATATATTTGCACAGTCAGCCGGCTGTGCAAATGATTTTTTCGCAGAGGGGGTATTCTGTACACGGCTGTGTATTCACCCCTGTTTTATATATAAATCATCAGGATCTATCAGTCCAAGAGAGGAGAAAATATGAAGATTTCTGCAAAGAAAAGAGCCTGGATTATAGCAATATCCATGGTTTTTATACTGTTCTTCAAATATCTGCCTGCACCGGCAGGTCTTTCACAGGCCGCCATGCAGGTGGTGGGCATATTTGCAGGCGTGCTGATTATGTGGATGACAATATCCATTGACTGGCCAAGCATGCTGTGTCTGGCAGCACTGGCCTTTGTACCGGGAATAAGTATGAACAGCATACTGTCCAGCGGTATGGGCAACGCCACATTTGCATTCCTTATGTTCACATTCATGTGTACCTACACACTGAGCCAGACACCGTTTATCCGCCGCTGTGCAATAGCTTTTCTCACAACAAAAACCGCACAGAAAAGCCCGTGGAGATTTATCACACTCTATTTTGCCTGCGTGCTGTTCCTGGGTTCATTTACATCCCCTACTGTTCTGGCAGTAATCATGATTGCCATCACAGAAGAAATTTTTGCTGTGCTGGGCCTGGAAAAAGGTGACAAAACAGCAGATATGATGATGATGGGTATGGTGTTCTGCACATCCATTGCCGCAGGTATGACACCTATCGCCCACGTTTTCCCACTGATGGCAATGGGTTATTACACTACAGCCACAGACATCACCATCAGCTATGCTGACTATATGGCAATGGGCATTCCTGCAGGTCTGCTGGTTGCCGCTGTGATGCTGCTGATATTCAGATTTGTGCTGAAGCCTGACCTTTCTGCCATCAGATCACTGGATATTTCCGGGCTGAAGGAAACACTGCCTGCCATGGACAGAAGGGAAAAATATTCCCTGCTGATATTCTTCGGCGTGGTGGCACTGTGGGTTGTGCCGGGCGTTGTAAGACCGTGGCTGCCAGAGGTGTACAACTACATCAACGGCTTTGGCACTGCCATGCCTCCGCTGCTGGGTGCAGTGGCAATGGCAGTTGTAACTGTGGACGGAGTGCCTCTGCTGAACTTTAAAGACGCCACCGGCAAGGGTATTCCATGGGCCAGCCTGATAATGGTATCCGCCACACTGGCACTGGGCAGTGTGATGACAAATGCAGACATAGGCCTGACAGCCTGGATAAGCGCAAAAATCTCACCTGTTACAGCAGGTATGGGCGTGATGGCACTGGTTCTGCTGTTTGCACTTTGGGCAGCTGTACAGACAAACCTGTCCTCCAATATGGTTACAGTAACAGTGGTATGCGCAATAGCAATCCCTATCTGTATGGCCACACCGGGCGTGAACACCGCCGCTGTTGCCTGCATAATAGGTATGATGGCTTCCTACGCATTTGCCACACCGCCTGCAATGGCAACAATAGTGTTCGCCATAGGTTCCGGCTGGACAACCACCGGCCAGATGGCAAAATACGGCTTTATGCTGATGCTGGCAGGCATACTGATTGCCACCGGCGTTGCATATCCTATCGGCGC
The DNA here is from genome assembly GCA_017400025.1 of Oscillospiraceae bacterium. The sequence goes on along the minus strand of JAFQAF010000019.1, from coordinate 9,237 downwards.
AATGATGCTGTAATAAAAACATACGGACGAAAACCGGCCGGGCTGTGAAAGCAGTCCGGCTTTTGTTATGCCGCAATGGCGGGAAAACAGATAGCCGGGGCAGACGGCTGCCGGCAGGCAGTATACTTTTGCGGAAAGCCGCCGGCAAAAAACTGCCGGGCGGAGAATCGGATACACATATTCCCCTGCCAGTTTGCACACCGGTGCCGGCTGTGATATACTTTTTATATAATTTATGCAACAGATATTTACAGGAGATTTTATGATAAAACTGATAGCCAGCGACCTGGACGGGTCTTTGCTGAATGATGAAAAACAGCTGCCGCCGGATTTTGGCAGTGTGCTGGAAAAGCTGAAAAAGAAAGGCATCACCTTTATGGCCGCCAGCGGCAGGAACTGGGCCGCTGTTGAGCCGCTGTTCACACAGTGGAAGGACAATATGATGTTTATCTGCAACAACGGGGCAAACATCTATAAAAACGGGCAGCTGATAATCAGCCACAGCCTGACAAGGGACCTGGTGGTGCGCGCCCTGGACCTGATAAGGGCCATACCGGGCACTGCCCCTATAGTTTTCACCCTGGAGGACACCATTACAGCACCGGGCTGTGAGGGCTTTATGGAATGGGCAAAAAACCCGTACAACGAGATGAAATGGGTGGAAAGCTATGACCGGCTGTACAATATTGATGAAGAGATTTTCAAGATTGCCATATATGACGGCTCCGGCAATATTACCGGTCATTCCTACCCGGTGCTGAAGGCAGAGTTTGAAAAGGAAGCGGCTGTGTATGTATCCGGCGATATATGGGTGGATATAGTCAACTCCCGTGCCAGCAAGGGTGCGGCCATACTGGAAGTGCAGAAGATGCTGGGTGTGACAAAAGAAGAAACCATGGCCTTTGGGGATTATTACAATGACGAAAGCCTGCTGGATGCCGCCGGGCTGCCCTTTGTGATGGAAAAGGGCGTTGACCGGCTGAAAGAAAAGTTCCCACTGCGTGCCGGGGACAACAACAAGGGCGGTGTGACAGCCACCATAAAGGAATTTCTGCTGAAATAAAAATTGCTGCCGGACAGACAGCCGGCCTATATTTGTATTTACTATTTTATATTATGTATGATATAATATAAGTTACTGAAAACGTTAAAAAACTTGATAAAAGAGGTAATATAACATGGCAAAATGTGATGAGATTCTCAAAGCTATGGCTGAAGGCGAATACGACAGCCTGCTGAAAGACCTTTACGGCGAAGAAAACCTGGATTTCCAGAAAGAACGTTACACCGCACTGCTGACAAACTGGGGGATGATTTACGGCAGAACAAGAACTGCCGCTGTTTACTCCATGCCTTACAGCGTACTGCTGGCCGGTGACGGTGCAGATGTTTCCATCCCTACAGACGTGGACTTTCTGACTGTTGTGGACCCTAACACAACAAACGTTTCCCGTCTGCGCGGTCTCAACTATCTGGGGGAAGACCTGATTGACCTGTTCCAGCACGGCCCGTACACTGTGGAAAGAGACTATTCCGCCGGTGTACTGCGCGGCGTACAGCAGGCATTCCTTCACTATGGCCTGCGCAAGGAAAGAGGCATTGCACTGGACAGCCTGGATGTGTATATTGACTCCTTCACAGCACCGCGTATGGGTCTGGACGAGCCTGCACACATGGCAATGGCTATGGCAAAAATGATGAACGACTTTACATTCGGCGGTCAGCTGAGCGAAAAACAGCTGGCAGACATTGTGCAGTTTGCAATGGCAAATTACATTCACATTGATACATACGCCACAGATGTATACTCCTCACTGCGCGGCAAGGCTGTGACAGGTGATTTCACAAATGCTGAAGAACCTGTTATCACAGAAATTGACGTGGATATGTGCGGCTGCAATATGTATTTGGTGGATGTGGACACAACAGATGTGAACATTCCGGATGAAGAAGTGGACCCACGCCTGGATGCATTTATGGACAAGCTGGGCGGCGACATTGAAAACCTGACAGAAAAGGATTTCTACACTGCGCTGGCCGGTATGGCTGATGTGGACAGAGAAGCCTGCCTGTTCCTGCTGGACTACTACACACAGGAAAACTTTGGCAGAATTTATGCCGCAAATGCTGTGGACGGTATGGGCAGCCCATCTGTGGAACACACTGTGCACGATGAAAAGGAAAGCCTGCCGGGCGCATCTGTATGGCGCTGCAAGGCAAACAGCCGGTTCTGGATGACACTGTGCTGTGTGGCAGAGGAAGCTGAAGAAGCATTTGCAGCTGCTATGGAAAAAGTATTCGGCGAAGGCTGCATACTGCCTGTAAGCCCTGCAAAAACTGCAGCTGGCAAGGTTATCGGCTGATAAAAAATATGACGGCACCAAAGTGCCGTCTTTTTTTGTGCAAAAATATATTATCCCCTTTTTCCACTGGGCCTGTCTTTTATGGAAAATGCCAAAATTCCTTTATTTTACTTGTAATTATTGACATCCACAGGCAGTTAGTGTATACTAACCACAAAAGGAAGTTAGTCTTGACTAACCAAAGGTATATCAACATTCTCATCCGAGATGAAAGGACAACTATGAAGACACTGAAAGATGTAAAAGTAGGCCAGACTGCCACAGTGGTAAAGCTGCACGGTGAAGGCCCTGTAAGACGCCGCATTATGGACATGGGCATTACAAAGCGCGTGGAAATCTATGTGCGCAAGGTAGCACCTCTGGGCGACCCTATGGAGCTGACAGTACGCGGCTATGAACTGACACTGCGCAAGGCTGACGCAGAAATGATTGAAGTGGAATAATGTTACGGGAGAAAAAATATGAGCATTAAAATTGCACTGGCCGGCAACCCGAACTGTGGTAAGACAACACTGTTCAATATACTGACCGGCTCCAACCAGTACGTGGGCAACTGGCCTGGCGTTACTGTAGAAAAGAAAGAAGGTGGCCTGAAAGGCCATAAAGACGTTATCATCCAGGACCTGCCTGGTATCTACTCACTTTCTCCATATTCACCGGAAGAAGTGGTAACACGTACATACCTGGTAAACGAACATCCGGATGCTATTCTGAACATTGTGGACGGTACAAACATCGAAAGAAACCTGTATCTGACAACACAGCTGCTGGACCTGGGTCACCCTGTGGTAATCGCAGTGAATATGATGGACATGGTGCGCAAAAACGGCGACAACATCGACATTGAAAAACTGAGCAAAGCTATGGGCTGCCCTGTAGTGGAAATTTCTGCCCTTAAAGACGAAGGCTGTCTGGAAGCTGCTGAAAAGGCAGTGGAACTGGCAAAGAACCACACACACGGCGATGTGCCGCACATTTTCAAAGGCAGTGCAGAACACGCACTGGCACACATTGAAGAATCCATCGAAGGCAAAGTGGCCGAAAACTACATGCGCTGGTACGCTGTAAAGCTGTTTGAACGTGACGAAATGGTGCAGAAAGAACTGAACCTGGACAGCGAACTGCTGGCACGCATTGAACAGCACATAAAAGACTGCGAAGCCGAAATGGATGACGATGCAGAAAGCATTGTGGCAGACAGCCGCTATGCATACATCGGCGATGTATGTTCCCGCGCTGTGAAAAAAGCAGGCGACAAACACCGTCTTACACTTTCAGGCAAGATAGATAAAATTGTTACAAACAGAATACTGGCACTGCCAATCTTTGCAGGCGTTATGTTCCTGATGTACGCAATCGCAATGGGCGGCTACAGCTTCTCCATTGGTACAATGGGTACAGACTGGGCAAACGATGTGCTGTTCGGCGAATGGATACCAACACTGTTTGACAGCATTCTCACATCCCTGGGCGTAAGCGGATGGCTGTACGGCCTGATTATGGACGGTGTAGTGGCCGGTGTAGGCGCTGTACTGGGCTTTGTACCACAGATTCTGGTGCTGTCCTTCCTGCTGTCCATCCTTGAAGACGTAGGCTATATGGCACGTGTTGCCTTTATCATGGACAGAATCCTGCGCAAATTCGGTCTATCCGGCAAATCCATCATTCCGATGCTGGTTGCTACAGGCTGCGGCGTTCCTGGTATCCTGGCAAGCCGTACAATCGAACAGGAAAACGACAGAAAAATCACTGTTATGACAACAGGCTTTATCCCTTGCGGTGCTAAAATGCCAATTATCGGTCTGTTTGCAGGGGCTGTGTTCGGCAACTCTCCACTGGTAGCTACATCCGCATTCTTTATCGGCGTGATGGCTGTAGTTGTTTCCGGTGTTATCCTGAAAAAATTCAAAGCATTTGCAGGCCGTCCTGCTCCATTTGTAATGGAACTGCCTGAATACCATCTGCCAAGCGCAAGAAATGTTCTGCGCTCCACATACGACAGAGGTATGGACTTTATCAAGAGAGCCACAACAATCGTTCTGGTTTCTTCCATCGTTCTGTGGTTCCTCCAGGGCTACGGCTTTGTGGACGGCGTATTTATGGCTGTGGAAGATTCAAACGTTTCCCTGCTGGCTGCAATCGGCAAAACAATCGCCTGGATTTTCTACCCTCTGGGCTGGGCCGGCGATATGGCATGGAAAGCTACAGTTGCCACATTTACAGGTCTGATTGCAAAAGAACAGGTAGTTATGACATTCGGCACACTGTACAACTTTGCAGGCGAAATCTCTGAAGCAGGCAACGAAATCTGGGCAATGGTTGCCGCAGACTTCGGCCCTGTGAGAGCATACAGCTTTATGATATTCCAGCTGCTGTGCGCACCTTGCTTTGCTGCTATGGGTGCTATCCGCCGCGAAATGGGCAACATGAAGTGGACAGTGGGCACAATCGCTTACATGTGCGGTTTTGCATACGTAATCTCCATGATTGTTTACCAGCTGGTTGGCCTTGTAACAGGGGAAGCAGTGATGAGCATCTTCACAGTTGTGGCTGTTGTGGCACTGGCTGCACTGCTGTGGCTTGTGTTCAGAAAAGGCTATCAGCCTGAAGGCAAAAACAAATAATTTATAATCAACATTTAATCAACTATGCCGGGAGGTAAAATATGGGCGATATTATTGTATTGTCTGTGCTGGGTGTAATAGTTGCACTGGCGGTCCGCTCCATGGTGAAAGACCATAAAAGCGGTGGTTGTGCCGGCTGTTCCCACAACTGCCACAGTTGCGGTGCCAGCTGCCCCAGCCGGAAAAAAGCATAATCAATAAATGTTATATACTGATATATAACAAAAACGGGCTGCCGCAAGGCAGTCCGTTTTTTATATAGCATATTGTTTATAAACATTTTATTTATGCACGTTACAGCAACACAGCAGAGGGCCGCTGTTTTGCCGCCGGCGGTGAAGCCCGCTGTAACACAGTGCGGTTTACCTGCCCGGCAGACAGGGTGTTGTCTATAGCTGTTCTCCCCTGCGCCGGCTGTTCCTGGCTTTTGCCTTGCCGCAGTTCTGTATACCGGGCTTAGCCCACCTCTGCCCCCATCATATTCACAGCTGTGACGGCAAAGCCTATATCCACCTTTGCCTTTGTGAAGTTGGTGGTGGAAATATCAAAGGAATTGAAGCAACTATTCCTTAAATCCGCCCGGTGGAAATTGGTGGCAGACAGCAGGCAGTCAGAAAAATCACAGTCACGGATTGTGGCCTTTGTGAAATCGGCATTGCGCAGGTCTGCACCGGAAAAATTGATGCCGGTCAGTTTTTTGGAGGAAAAATCGCAGTAGCGCAGGTTTGTATAGCTCCAGTTGCCGCCGTCAACAGTTACAGTGGCAAAATCAATCTCTGTAAAGTTGGTGCCGGTGGTTTTGCACCGGGAGAAGGTGGCCCCGAACATACTGCAGAAACGGAAATTGCAGTTCAGCAGTGCACAGCGGTCAAAAGTGGAGGATGAAAATTTGCAGGATACAAAGACACAGCGGTCAAAAGTGATTTTCACAAGGTCGCTGTCTGAAAAATCCACCCCGGTAAAACCGCATTTTTCAAATTTTATGTTCTCCATCACCTTGTCGTTCCATTCTTCATCGGTGAATTTCATATTGGAAAATTCCTGTAATTCGCTCATAGCCGCCTCCTGGTCTGATTTATTCCATTATAAATAAAAGGTGCATTTAAATCAATATGTGACCAGGGTTATTGACAGCTAACCGTTATGTGTAATATAATATACCCATACCCCCGGGGAGGGGGTTCAAAAGGAGATATTATATGGTAGCTGACAAGACAAAAATCCTGCGCCTGCTGAAAACCGCCCGCGGCCAGCTGGACGCAGTGATAAAAATGGCAGAAGATGACCGCTACTGCGTGGATATTTCCACACAGCTGATGGCGGTACAGGGGCTGCTGTCCACCGCAAACCGCACTGTGCTGACAGAGCATCTGAAGCACTGTGTGAACAACGCTTCCACAGAGGACGAGCTGAACGAAAAGGTGGATGAGCTGGTGTCCCTGCTGGGCAAAATTGTAAAATAAGGGCAAAAATCCTATAAAAATATTTATTTTACAGAGGTAAGTATGAAACAGAAATATGATATTACAGGTATGACCTGTTCGGCCTGCTCTTCCCGTGTGGAAAAAAGCGTGGGCAAGCTGGAAGGCATAAACAATGTAAGCGTAAACCTGCTGACAAACAGTATGCAGGTGGAGTATGACGAAAACGCGCTGTCCACCCGGGACATTATCACCTGTGTGGAAAAGGCAGGCTACGGCGCATCCCTGGCAGAGGCAGCAGCCGCACCGGGTACAAAGGCCGCCCCTGCAAAACCAAAGGAAAACGTGGCTGAAAAACAGATAGCACAGATGAAAAAGAGGCTGATAACCTCCTTTATATTCTGGATTCCGCTGATGTACGTTTCCATGGGCAGTATGTACGGCGCACCACTGCCGGCATGGCTGACAGGCCACGAAAATGCAATTTCCTTTGCATTCACACAGTTCCTGCTATGCCTGCCTATTATGTATATCAACAAGCATTATTACGAAAAGGGCTTCTCCACCCTGCTTCACGGCTCACCGAATATGGACAGCCTTATTGCAGTGGGCTCTACAGCAGCCATTGCCTATGGCGTGTTTGCAATCTACCGCATGAGCTGGGGTATGGGCGCAGGCGATATGGCCCTGGTGGCAAAATACCACATGGACCTTTACTTTGAAGGCGGTGCCACTATACTGACACTTATCACACTGGGCAAATATCTGGAAGCCAGAAGCAAAGGCAAAACCAGCCAGGCTATTTCCCGCCTGCTGGACCTGGCACCAAAGACAGCCACAGTGGAAAGAAACGGGGAAGAAATCACAATCCCGGTGGAAGAGGTTGTGGCCGGTGATATTATTCTGGTGAAGCCGGGCATGAACATTCCGGTGGACGGCGTGGTGCTGGAAGGCGTGACAAGCGTGGATCAGGCCGCCATTACCGGCGAAAGTATTCCGGTGCATAAGGAAGCCGGTGACAGTGTTATCGGTGCAACAATCAACAAGACAGGCTTTATAAAAATGCAGGCCACAAAGGTAGGCCAGGACACAACCTTCAGCCAGATTATCCGTCTGGTGGAAGAGGCCAGTGCATCCAAGGCACCTATTGCAAAAATGGCAGACAAGATTGCCGGTGTGTTTGTACCGGTGGTTATGGCCATTGCGGCTGTGACTTTCTGTGTATGGTACTTTGTACTGGGGGCAGGCTTTGAATTTGCGCTGTCCTGCGGCATCACAGTGCTGGTTATCTCCTGCCCGTGCGCCCTTGGTCTGGCCACACCGGTGGCTATTATGGTGGGCACCGGCAAAGGCGCCGAAAACGGCATACTGATTAAATCCGGCGAAGCGCTGGAGGTGGCACACAACGTGAACACCGTGGTGCTGGACAAAACAGGCACTATCACCCAGGGCAGACCTGTGGTGACAGACATTGTGGCAATTGACGGGGACAGCCGCTCCTTTATGGCGGTGGCAGCAGCCCTGGAAAGCAAGAGTGAACACCCTCTGGCTATGGCAATTATGGAATATGCCGCAGAAAACGGCATTGACCATCCGGAAGTGGAAAACTTCAACTCCATACCGGGCAAAGGCATTTTTGCACAGCTGGGCGGGGATGAATACATTGCCGGCAATGCAAAACTGCTGGCAGACAATGCAGTGGATGCCTCTGCATATCAGGACAGAATCGACAGTCTGGCAGAGGACGGCAAAACACCGCTGATGTTTGCAAAGAATCACAGACTTATAGGTATTATTGCAGTGGCTGACGTGGTGAAACCGACCAGCCGCCAGGCAATACAGAAAATGGCTGATATGGGCATTGAGGTGATTATGCTCACCGGTGACAATGCAAAAACTGCCCGGGGTATAGCAAAAGACCTGCCGCTATCCAAGACAATTGCAGATGTACTGCCACAGGACAAGGAAAAAGTGGTTTCCGCCCTGCAGGCAGAAGGCAAAGTGGTGGCAATGGTTGGCGACGGCGTAAACGATGCACCTGCCCTGGTGCGCGCCGACGTAGGCGTGGCTATCGGTGCCGGCACAGACGTAGCTGTGGAAAGTGCAGATATTGTTCTGATGAAAAGCGACCTGCTGGACGTTGTGTCTGCAATCCGCCTTTCCAAGGCAGTTATCCGCAATATAAAACAGAACCTGTTCTGGGCATTCTTCTACAACAGCTGTGGCATTCCGCTGGCGGCCGGCGTGTTCTACGGCCTGCTGGGCTGGAAGCTGACACCGTCCTTTGGTGCTGCAGCAATGAGCTGTTCAAGTATTTTTGTGGTTTCCAATGCACTGCGCCTGCGCCTGTTCAAGCCGGACAAGGACGTTTCCGCACCGCAGACAGCAGAAATCCTGCCGGTGGCAACTGCAGAAATCCACACAGATGAACAGCCTGCGGAAGGCTGCTGTACAGCAGAAATTGTTTGCCCTGTACAGGCAGAAAACACTGAAAAAGAATACAACACCGTCTTTAAAATAGAAGGTATGATGTGTCAGCACTGTGTACGTCACGTTACAAATGCACTGAACAGTGTGGAAGGCACTGCAGACGTGGTGGTGGACCTTGATGGCGGCCAGGCTTTCTTCACTGCAGAGGAAAGCAGCATCGAAGCACTGAAAGCCGCCGTGACAGAGGCCGGCTACGAGGTGACAGAGGTTATCAATGCACAGAATGTGCACTCAGATACAAACAACGAAAAGGAGAAAACACAAATGGTACTGAAAATTGAAGGTATGATGTGCAAACACTGTGTTATGCACGTGGAAAAAGCACTGAAAGCTGTAGAA
>JAFQAF010000187.1 GCA_017400025.1 Oscillospiraceae bacterium | reverse complement strand
CATGCCGATAATCCCTATCACCAGAAAGTGCAGTTCCTTGTCTGTGAAATTGTATTCGTAGGCATCATTCAGTGAAAGTATCCGGCTGTGGCAGCGGTAAATAATATCTATTATCTGATACAAAAATTTCTGCATCCATATATCTCCTTTGCAAAATATCTATAAAGTTTATCACATCGGGGCAAAAAAATATACTGTAATTTGTAAACAATAAATATTTTTTTATCTGTATTCAATATTTTAATTGAAAAAAATATCAGTTTGTTGTATTATGATATTTGTATGTTATATATAAGGAATACAAAGAGGATAGGCAAATGACAGAAAAAATTACACTTAATGAAAGACAGCAGTCCATTGACAAATGTCTGAAGGCCTGCGTAAACCTGTACGGCTATGTGACACCGCGTCAGTTTCTGAAGGTGTACAACAGATACAACACACCAAAACTGCTGAAAAAGGAACTGCTGGAGCATGCTGATGCACTGGAAGCAGTGTCCGGCAAATATTATGCAGTATACGAAAATGCCATTATCAACACACGCGTAAGCAAAGCAGTTATTGACGAAACAATCCGTCAGCAGGCTGAAAAAACATATTACACACCTACCGAAGCTGAAGTGGAAACATATTCCAGAGCAAGCGGTTATACACGCACAGCACAGACAGAAAATCTGACACAGTTCCTGGTGAAGAAAATGAGAATGAACGTTTTCACAGCACAGGGCTTTGTAAGCAAGCTGGTATGGCTGACAGCCACCGGCGAACCTATGCAGAAATGCATGACAATGCTGTATGAATTCAACCTGCCTGTAAAAACACAGGCACAGCTGAATGAAATATTCAATCTGATGCAGGCAGTTAATGTAAGCTCCAGAAAATGGGCTGAATGCGGCTATGTTTCTGCACAGGAAAGAGAATAAAAAACATAACAGACAATAAACCGGCAGGCACTGCAGATTGCAGTGCCTGTTTTGTTATATAAATATTTTTATAATAAAAAAGCACCCCGGTGGGGTGCTTTTCTTATGCGATAAACCGCTGTGATTATTTGTTTGTTACCTTGAATGAGAAGGATTTGTTGGAACCGTCTGCTGTGGTAATCTTGATATTTGTTGAGCCTTTATTTTCATTTGAACCGGTTATAAGAATACTGTAAATAAAGTATGCCTTGTTGCCTTTTACTGCAAAGTATGGGTTATCATAGCTGTCTGTAACCATAGTAATAAATTCAGAGGTTGCTGCTGCTATATCCGGGTTGGAGGATGTTACAGTAAAGAACGGGACAACACTGTCTGAAATAAACAGATATTCTTCTTCGTAAATTGGCTCGCCGGATGATGGATTGATGTAGTGCTCAATGCCTGCTTTTTTGTTTACAACAGCGTATACCGGCCAGCCGTCACTGTCATACACTTTTACATTCAGACCATTGCTGATATGTGTTGTTGTATATGGCAGTACAATGAATGAGTAGTAAGCCCATTTATTGGAGCCGTCTGTTGTTCTGGCGTAAACTGTAACTTCGCAGACGCTGTCTGTATTGTTCTTTGGCACTTTTACTGTGCCGCCTTTTACTGTTACGCCGTCCAGCTCTGTATCCATAATACCCCATTCCACTTTTGTGGAGTTTGGTTTGCCGTATGCATCGCCGCAGTCTGCTTTCAGCTTCAGGGATTTGCCCGGAATTATCACAGGTGCGCCCATGTATGCATCAACAGGGTGGGTTGTGGTGATGGAAAGGTCTGAAACAGGTGCTTTTACGTTTACTGTAAATGTCACTTTTTTGCCGCTGCCATCTGCCGCATCAACTGTGATTTTGGTTGTACCGGCCTTTATTCCGTAGAGAACTGCAGACTGGCCGCCGTCATACAGGTAAATATCGACTATACCTTCTTTGGAGGCTGTCCAGGTGATTTCGCCTGTGGAGTCTGTCAGTGCCTCTACTGTCATGCTGTATTCTGCAATATCAGAGTGAGTGCCGCTTGGGGTGTAGTCAAAGTCTGAGTATTCCAGTTCTGTTGTGAAGAGGTTTACTTCGGACAGGTTGCCGTTTTTGTATTTTGCTCTGCCGGTCTGGTCATTTGCCCATACGTTTACGTATGTTGCCTTTGGAACAACCGGAATTGTCCAGGTAAGGCTTCTGCCAGAGCCGTCTGTTGCTCTGGCTGTTACTGTAACACTGCTTCTGCCATAGTAGTAAGGAACAGAAAGCACACCTTCACCTCTGACAGCTGCACCGTATGCAGCAGATGTGGAATCTATGCTCCATTCCAGTTTTGGTTTTGCAATGGTTTCACCATATGGGCCCATACCTGTTACTTTGAATGTCAGCTTGCCACCGTAGGTGATGCTCTTCTGTGTGGTTTTGTCCACCAGTGCATCCACCGGCACAACCACGTTTGCAGGGAATTTAAGGGAAATATTCTTGCCGTCCCGTGTTTTGATTGTTACATTGGATTTACCGGCTTTTCCTGCACTCCAGAGGTCCACAACAGTGGAGTCATATCCTGCATAGGCAGAAGCTGCCAGTGTTTTTGTATTGGAGCTGGATACAGTAAGCGGAGGCAGCCAGTCAAGCTTTTTGCTGCCGGAATATGCCACAGGTTTTAAGTATGTGTAGTCTTCGGTGCAGTCATAACCGCCTATATCATATTCAGAATCTGAAATATTCGTTGTAAAGATGTCTCTGACTGCGTAGTTGCCTTTTGCATCTATGTAAACTCTGCCGTTGCTGTCCTCAAATTCTGTGTCCAGACCAATAGACGTTACCTTGTCTTCGTGGAGAACAATATCTACCCACCACTCTGTAGCGATATTGCCCATGCCATCAAGCTGTTTGCTCTTTGTGGTAACAACTCTTGCGGTAATCCTATCGCCTTCTTCGAACTGTGCTGTATCTGCGATTTTCAGCACACCTTTTTCTGTGATAGTGATACCAGGGCCGTAGTCAGCCAGCAGTTCCCATTTGAAGCCGTCTTTAACCTGTTTGTTGCTGTAATCCATTGCGAGGAACTGCAGTGTATGGGTTGTACCTTTGTAAAGATGCAGTCTGCCATCCGGGCTGAGGTCCAGTACAGGGATATCCGTATATCTTACAGCAGGCACTGTATTTACTGTCAGTTTGACAGTTCTCTTTGTGCCGTCCAGTATTTTGGCTGTGATAGTTGCCTTGCCAGGTTTATTGCCGTTTACCACCAGGTTTGCGAATCTGTAGTCTGAACTTGCAACTTCAACAATATCCGGGTTGGAAGATGTGAATTCCACCGGGCCATATTCCATAAAGTTTGTAGCCACCTGAACATAATCAGGGTATTCGCCTTCAGGATAGATTGACAGTGTAACTGCTGTAGGTACGCCTTTTTTATTGTAGGTTACGAACTGTTCGGCTTCAGGGGCTACCTCAAAGCTGAACGCACCCGGCTCTGTACCTGTAAGAGGGAAAAGCATCATGCTGTCTGTTACAGCAGGATTGCTCTGTGATGTGGCTGTAACTTCAACCGGTGGGCCTGAATAGCCTTTTGGCAGTGTAAGCTTGCCGGCTGCGGT
>JAFQAF010000186.1 GCA_017400025.1 Oscillospiraceae bacterium | reverse complement strand
GCACGGACAGTGGAATGAATTTTCTATCCATAATCTTTTTCTCCTGTAAAAAGTATGTTTCGTTTTTTATTCCGGGCGGCGGTGTGTCCCGGCCCGTTATGACAAAAGATAAAAACACATTAAATATCTTTATCTATATATTATACAACGTATTTGTAAATTTTTGTATAGTTAATCTGACTTTTTTGTAAATAAATCCTGAATAAATCGGATTATTGAGGCCAGCAGACCGGTGTACAGCACAAAAAAGGGCAGGTCTGTGGCTGTAAAGCCAGGAAATTCAAGCGGGGAATAACCCGGGCCGCTTTCCCGGCTTGTCTTTTCCCCGTTCAGCTGAAAACTGCCGAAGGTGAGAAAACTGCCGCCGGAGACTGTAGGGTCTATGCGCAGGGTGTGGACATACTGCATAGGCAGGCTGAAAGCAAATGTGTTGTCACTGCCTTTTACCGGCTGTGCCCACAGGCGCTGTTTTTCGGAAAAGCCCTGGTCTGCTGCTGTAGTGTAGTACACCACTATTTCTGTATACGGCATTGTGTTTTCCATAGTGAAGGTCATATTTGTGAAAAGGCCGTCCACTGTATAGTACATCTGGGGGTCAGAGTCTGTGGCCACGTATTTTACCACGCCGTCACGTTTTCTTTCCGCAAGACCTTCCATTTCAAAGTCCTCTGCGGAAAGCTGTTCAGACACAAGGCTGCCGTCCTTGTATGCACTGTTCACCCTCATATCTGCAATCCGGCCGGCGGCAAGATTTGCCCCCAGCACTATGGCCGCAGAAAGGGCCAGAACAGCTGTAAAGGAAAGGGAAAGCAGTTTTTTCATTATGCGGCACCTCCCTTTACAAATGTGAAATAAAAGCCGTTTTCGTTGTAATTCACTTTATAGTAAGCCACATAGTTCAGGCCTATTTCGTCCACCGGCACATCGAAGCGGTCTCCGTAGCGCTGGATAAACTCTTCATTTACATTGTCTATAAGGAAGTGTGTGACGCCCTTGTCTTTGAAATACTGTGTCATTACGGCAGGGGCCATCTCGTCCCATTCGTCTTCGGTTTTGGTGCCGTCCCACACAAAGTAGTCCTGAACAATCTTATTGTCTGCAAGTTCATAGGTGTAGATAAACCAGTGTTCGCCGGAGTTGTCCTCACTGCCGATATAGATAACATCGTCACTGCTTATTGCATCCTGCAGGAACTCTGCCTTGCGGCGGATAAGTTCCCTTTTTGGGAAAGAGTTCCGGTTTACTCCTATAAAGGTATTGCCCCGGTCTGCATAGAAGCTGACAATCAGCAGGCAGCCTGCGGCAAAGCCGAAAAGTGCAGTGCGGGAAAGCAGCCGGTGGCCGTCCTTCACCGCCAGTGCCAGGCAGAAAAGACCTATGCACAGCCAGCCGATGTAGAAGGTGTACATATAGCGGTCATAGCTTGGCAGGGTGTATGCATCGTTTCTGAAAACGTAAACATAGAGGAAAATATGGAATACATAGTAGCCGATAAAGCCAATCCAGGTGGTGATATAGGCTGTGGCAGTGCGGATGCTGCCTTTTTTGTCCCCCAGGATAAATGCGGCGGCAAACACAGCGGTGATAACCGCCACCACCATAAGGCCGGAGCCGAACATGGAAACTTTCAGATTGAAGAAGGCGGAAATCATTGAAGCGAAGATTTCTCTGAATTTTCTGTCGCGTTCAATGCCCAGCAGTGCCTTTACACCGGCTATCAGCATCCGGCCCATACCCATGCCGGAAGAGCCGCCGAAGTCTGAACGGTCCAGGGTGAGGACCTTTGCCAGATGTACGCTCCAGCCGATGTAGGAAATGCCGGTGACTGCCAGCATAGAGGCCGCGGCGGCACATTTGCCGAAAAAGCCGCGGATTTTTGCAAAGGAAAAGTCCTTTATGCCCACAACCATATCAAAGAAAATCACAAAGGCAGCTATACAGCTGAGGGCAAGGCCCATATCCTTGATAAGTGTGAGGAAAACCAGCACCGGCAGCACAGGCCATACCCTGCGGCTGTCTGTATGGTGTGTGCAGAAATAAACCGCCACTGCACCGGCAAAGACCAGTGCCAGAGGGATATCCCCGTAGGCGCTGATATAGGTGGAGTAGAGCTTGGAGTTTATTTCTGTGATTTCAAATATAAATGGAATCATAAATGCTGCGGTGTACAGCATAAATGCGCTGTGTGGCTGTTTTTCATCAAAAACCGCTGTGAAAGCGGCAAAGCAGGCAAAGAACAGCACATCATAGGCAAAGTAGCATATCCACTCCACAAAGCTGCCGGATGCAAAACCGAAGAAATAGGTGAGCACCGCCATGGACGGAGGAATGGATTTGCCCAGCATACTGCTGGAATAGTAGGTGTACAGGGCGTTGTGCTGTTTTACCAGTTTCTGGCTGGTGCCCCAGAAGGAGAATTCGTCCCAGCCGTGCATAACCGGCTGTGTCTGCCGCAGTACCAGCAGCATAACCGCACTGCTGATGACAAACAGCACCACACCGGGCGCAAAAAAGCCTTTCAGCCTGTTGCCCAGGTCTTTTCTGTGTGTGTAAAGGGCAAGGGCAAAAACCCCGGCGGCTATGATATAAACCGCCAGCGTGCCGGCGTAAAGACCGCCCCCCATAGCCCGCACCATAGCAACATCACACAGCAGCACCAGCCCCACCAGGGGTGCAATCCGCCGGCTGATGCCTGTGAGGGCATACAGCCCGAAAGCAAAAATTATAATTGTAAACAATGCAGCAACACTGCTCAGCAAGCAGACCACCGCCTTTCTGTATGGGATATTTTAATCAGTTATCAGTCAAATTTTTTTGTAAGAAATTCCTGGCCGTATTTAAGGCAGGCAGAAACCACAAGGGTGTAAAGCACAAGACAGAAAACATGGGTGTAGGTAACATCAAAGTAATCTGCAATCTGCTTTTCTTCATTGAACACAAAGTCGCCGAAAACCAGATTGTTGCCGGCAAACATGGAAGGGTCCAGACGGATGGCAGTCACCTGCTTTACCGGCATCTGCACGATGTACCGGTTGTCTGTGCCGTCCACCGGCTGTGCCCACAGGCGTTTCTGTTCGGAGTAGTGTTCGTCCCCCGGTTCTTTGTAATAAACCACTATTTCCCCCGGCTCAACGGAGTAGTCCATAGTGAATTTCATACTGGAGAATTTCTGTTCTTTGTCCAGGCGCATCTGGCTGTCGTGGTTTGTGGTGCGCCAGCCATCGTCTGTTTTCTTTATATCGCGCAGTTCAAAATCGTCTGCTGTCAGTGTGTGGGTGACCAGTGTGCCGTCCTTGCGGGCAGAGGTTTCCCTTATGCAGTGATAGCCGCACACCGTAACAAAGCCAAGTACAAACACAAGGGCTGTGGCTGTGAAAATCTGCCAGGCTTTGATTTTTTCAATCCTTTTTATCATTTCACCACACCTCCCTTTACTTCGCTGAAGCTGAACCAGTCATCTGTGTAGTTCACTTTGTAATAGGCAACGGAATCAAGGCCCACATAATCCATAGGCACATCGAAAAGGTCCCCGAAGGTATCGATAAAGAATTCGGATGAAGAATCTATCAGCACGTGGGTAACACCTTTTTCTGTAAAGCGTGTGTACAGTTTCTGTCTGTATGCAGTGCGGATTTCCTCCTCTGTCATACCGGTGGTATCCACGCCGAAGTCTTCTATAATATAGTTTTCCGCCAGTTGATGGGTGTAGATAAACCAGCGCTGGCCGTTGTCCCCGCCGGAGTAAAGATAAATCACGTCCTCAGGGTTGATTACATCGTCAAGGTAGTCCGCCTTTGTCTGTATGCTGCGGCGTGTGGCAAAGTTTCTTTCTGCACAGCCTATAAACAGGTATTCATAGTCTGTGTAAACGTGGAACAGCACCAGAATAATACCGGAGAAACAGAACAGTGCAGTTTTTGAAAGGAAGCGCCTGCCGTTTTTCACCGCAAGGCACAGTGCAAACACCCCGAAGCACATCCAGCCGATATAGTACGGATAGATGTAACGGTTGTAGCTTACCAGCTCATAGGCGTTGTCCTTGAAGATATAAACATAAAGGAAAATGTGGAACACATAGTAGCCCACAAAGCCGATAAGGCTGGTTACATAAAGGGTGACTGTGCGCAAAAAGCCTTTTTTATCATTGAGAACTGCCGCCACAGCAAAAACCGCTGTGATGATTATAAAGATGCGGATACCGCTGCCCAGGAAGGAAAGCTCTGTCCTGAGGAAAGCCTTCACCATAAGGTCAGTGATAACCTGGAATTTTTCACTTCTGGGGCCTATCAGCAGCTCTTTCACGCCGGTGACAAGCATTTCCACCATGCCCATATTTGTGGCACCGCCCAGGGCAAAGGGGTCACGCTCCATAACGCGTGCCATGTGCATGGACCAGGAAAGGAAGGTGCCCAGGGCTGTGATGAGCATAACTGCCGCTGCAGCCACCTTGCCGAAGAAACCGCGGATTTTAAGGAAAGAGAATTCCTTCCTGCCAGCCCACATATCAAAGAAAGCCATAAACACCACAATGCAGGACAGGGCAAAACCCATATCCTTTATCATAGTGAGGAAGAAAATCACAGGCAGCACCGGCAGGACTGTGCGGCTGTCTGTATTTTCGGAGAAGAAGTAAACCGCCATTGCACCGGCAAACACAACCCCCAGAGGAATATCCGCATAGGTGAGCATATAAACCGGCTCAAGGTAGATTATTTTTGTATAAACTTCAAAAACATAAGGAACAAGGAAGCCGAAGACGTATGTCATCACGGCGGAGTTCCAGCTTTTCTTTTCAAAGGCCGCAGTAAAGGCACTGTAGCAGGCAAAGAAAAGCACGTCATAGGCCAGAAAGCTGATCCACTCTGTGAATTCCGGCACAAACCGCTGGAAGAAATAGGACAGCACCGGCAGCCCCGGAGGGGTGGAATTGCCTATCATACTGGATTTGTAGTAGGTGTACAGCTGGTCGTGGATTTTCAGCAGTTTCTGGCTGATGCCCCAGAAGGAGAATTCGTCCCATTCTGTCATCAGCGGCTGGCGCATTGCCATAAACAGCAGCATTGCAAAGGATGAAAGTATAAACAGCACCACCCCCGGTGAAAGGAAGGAGGCCAGCTTTTCTTTCAGGCTGTCCTTTGCTTTGTAAAGGCTGTATGCAAAGGCGGCAACGCCCACTGCATAGGCCAGCACCACGCCAGGCTTCAGCAGGTCGTACATACCGCAGAGTATGGCCACAGCCACCAGGGTGGTGATGGAAACCAGCGGTGCCAGCCGGCTTTTTATGCCGGTGAGGGTATGCAGCGCAAAGGCAAACATAATCACAACTGCCAGTGCAAACAAACTGTTAAGCAACAAATACCACCGCCCTTTCCGGTAAATAGTAAACGATAAGCATAAGCACCACTGCAAAGAGTGAGAACACATAGCCGGTGGTTATGCAGGAGAAGTCTGTATTTTTAACATTTTTGTCCACTCGTGTGGAAAAATACTGGCCCATCGCCATGGCAAAGCCCATAAAGGCCGGGTAGACATAGCGCATCTGCAGGCCGATAATCTGCGGCAGTGTTACCGGTGTCCAGGACAGGTAGAGGCCTGTCATAGCCACTGCGTAGGTGAGAATGCCGCATACAAAGAATATGGCTGTCTTGTTCATATCCTCTTTTGTGAACACCTGTGCCTGCTTTGCACAGCAAAAAATAACTATCACCGGTGTGAGATAATTGATAAGAGGCAGGTGGACATCCAGCCAGCCGAGAACGCCGCCGGAGAACAGGAAGAAAGCGTTGTTTTTCAGTGTATCAAAGAACACTGCCGCATAGCGCAGAGGGTTTTTCAGTATGAAAATCAGCTGTGCCACAGGGTCTGTATCTGACATTGTGCGGGGGATTTCCCCGTAGTTTGAAAAGGCGGAAACATACAGCCCCATACCCTGGTAGACAATAAGGAAAACCACAAGGGCAAAGACCAGATAAACCAGCCTGGAGATGTTTTTGTCCTTCACTTTTACCTGCCAGCCCTCTTTCGGTACACAGAATACCAGCGGCAGGAAAACGATGTAGCTCATTTTGCAGGTGCACAGCACAGCAAAGCTGAAAGCGAACACAAGGCCCTTTTTCCAGTCAAACTGCTGTGACAGCACAGCGCCGAACATAAGGAACATAAGGGCGAACAGCATACTGTCGCTGTTTGCAGAGGAGTACATAAAGCCCATCAGCGGCAGGGACATAAGGGTGAACATAATCACCCTGAACTTGCCCGCCATTTTAAGGGCAAAGTAAGCTGTGAAACAGAAAACCGCCACATTTGCCAAACGGTGGCCGTAAAACGCACCCAGTGCCCCGAAGCCCATAAGACGGGCCAGGAAGATACCAACTGCACCGGGGATATAAGGTATAACCTGGAAAATAATTATGCCCACATTTTCCGCTTTTTCGCCGCTTTTCAGGGCGTCATAGTATTCCACAAAGCGGTTGTACACGGTGTTGCCCTCTTTTGCAGGGTAGCCGTTGTTGTGCGCCTGGGGGAAATGCTTTATAAAGCTGTTCACATCATCCGGGAAAACGTGATGCTGGTCAAACCCCCACTGGCCCTGGGCCATCTGGTGGCTGCGCAGGAAGTGGGTGTGTTCGTCCGGCACCTGGTTTGGCGGTGTGGCAAAGGTCCACACCACACCCAGCACCAGCAGGAGCAGAGCCATAAACAGGCTCCGGTTGTTCTTTGCAAAGCGGGCCGCCAGCACAAAGGCGGTATACACCAGCCACAGTGCCCCGAAAATGCCCAGTGTGCCGTTTATCTGCCCCAGCCAGGCCGGGGAATAGATAACACGGAGATAATAGGTAAAGAAAAATGACAGTGCAAACAAAAGCAAACAGCCCATACTGTATACCAGCACAGGCTTTTTCTTAAGGTTATCGACTGTCATTCTTAATTTGTTTGCTAATACATCCATAAATAACGCCGCCGTTATTTAGATATTGTAGATATCTGTCTTGTAGGAGGACAGATTGCCTCTGAACCATTCGATAGTTTCGGCAATGCCTTCTTCGAATGTATAGTTAGGCTTCCAGCCTGTCAGCTTGTTCAGCTCTTTTGCTGTGCCCAGCAGGCGGTTAACTTCGCTCTTTTCAGGGCGCAGACGGTCTGTATCTGTAACGATTTTTGCATTCGGGTTAATCTGTCTGATAAGTTCTTCTGCCAGCTGACCGATGGAGATTTCTTTTTCTGTGGCAATGTTCAGTTCGCGGCCGATGGTATTGTCGTGTTTTGCAATTGTAACAAAGCCGTTTGCTGTGTCTTTTACATAGTTGAAGTCACGGGTAGGTGTGAGGGAACCCAGACGGATTTCTTCCTTGCCTGCCAGCAGCTGGCTGATGATTGTAGGGATAACAGCACGGGCGGACTGGCGGGGGCCGAAAGTATTGAACGGACGGACTATTGTAACAGGTGTGTTGAAGGAGCGGTAGAAGCTCTCTGCAATTCTGTCTGCACCGATTTTTGTGGCAGAGTATGGACTCTGGCCCTGGTATGGATGCTTTTCGTCAATAGGCACATACTGTGCAGTACCGTAAACTTCGCTTGTTGATGTAACCAGCACACGGCGTGTGTCCAGGTCACGGGCTGCCTGCAGAACATTCAGTGTGCCCTTGATGTTTGTATCCACGTATGTGTCCGGTGAATGGTATGAGAAAGGAATAGCGATAAGTGCAGCCAGATGATAAACTGTGTCCATGCCTTTCATTGCAACGCGCACGCCGTTAGGGTCACGCACGTCACCCATAATAACGTTGAGGGCATTTTTCTCTTCTTTTGAGAAAGTGTCTATCCAGCCCCAGGTGCCGAAAGAGTTGTATGCACAGAAAGCTGTAACATCATAGCCTTCGCGGATAAGCTGCTGTGTGAGGTGAGAGCCGATAAAGCCGTCTGCACCTGTAACAAGTACCTTTTTGTTAGCCATATATTAAATCCTCGCTTGAAAATTTATTTTAGATATAAAATTGCATAGTTTTACTTATTATATATGAATTAGAGCAAAATTACAATAGAAAGGCCGCATTGTTAATAGTGAGTTAATAAATAAAAGCGCCCTGCCGGGCGCTCTGTTATCTGGTTTTTTTCGGTTTTATAATCTGTATTTCGCTGAGGATAAGGCTGGCCATAATCAGGCCGCCGCCCACAAGCAGGTTTGCGGTGAATTTTTCAAAGCCCCACAGCACGCTGAACAGGCAGCCGAAGACACCTTCCAGTGTGAGCACAAGGCTGGCTGTGGCCGCTGTGAGATAGCGCTGTGCCACAATCTGCAGTGACTGCGCCACAAAGTTTGAGCCGATGGAAAGATAGAGTATAGGCAGCAGGGCAGCTTTCCAGTTTACAAGGGCAAGGGATGCCGGTGTGATGCCTTCAAAAAATACGGCATAAAAGGCACCGCCAAGGAAAAGTGTGAGCCCCAGCATAAATGAACCGGCGGCAAAGTGGCCGTCCCGTGGCTGCTGTGCCAGCAGAACAATGCTCATTGCAAAACCTGCAGCACCTGCTATGGTGTAGGCATCGCCGATGTTCAGCACAAACTCTGTGCCCACAACACCTGTCAGCACTGCCATACCGGCCATACACAGGGCAACCGCCACTATATTTCGCGGTCTGGGCTTAACCTTGTACAGCGCCCACGCCATAAACGGCACCATAACCACATTTGTGACAGTGAGGAAAGAAGAATTGCCCGGTGTGGTATACAGTGCACCCACCGCCTGCAGGATAAAGCCCAGGAAATTGAAAACACCTACCCGCAGGCCGTTGAAAAACTGCCGTTTTGACATACCAAGCACCTGTTTGGGAAAAGCGGAAAATACAACAAAAGTGAATATGGCACCTCTTATCATATTCAGTGTACCGGCGGAAACTCCGTTGTCCAGAGCCAGCTTTATACCCACAAAGCCGCCGCCCCATATCACAGTAACTATAACAAGCAGAAAAATTGCTGTCTGTTTTTTCATAAATCCTCCATAATCTGATATCATATCTATTTATAATAACCTATAAATTAGACAATGTCAAAAAAAGTGTAAATTGCCTTTATTGTGACACGTGTCAAATTATGTTAAAATTACCACAAAAGTATTATTAATATATGTTATTGGAGGTAGTCTTATGCTGGTTTCTACAAAAGGCAGATATGCACTGAGAGTGATGGCAGATCTGGCGAGCCAGAAAAGCAACGGTTTTATACCTTTGACTGAAGTGGCACAGCGCCAGGATATTTCCGAAAAATATCTGGAGAGCATAGTTTCATCATTGTCCAGAAGCGGTCTGCTGGACAGTGTAAGAGGTAAGGGAGGCGGCTATAAACTGAACCGCCGGCCTGCTGAATATTCTGTGGCCGATATTCTGAAAGCTACAGAAGGCAGCTATGCCCCTGTTTCCTGTCTTGAAAACCCCAACAAAATCTGCCCCCGCAAGGACAGCTGCCCAACGCTGAAAATGTGGACAGAACTGGACCGTATGATTGACCGTTTTTTCAAGGGTGTATCAGTACAGGACCTGCTGGACGGCACAATAGGTGAAATTTAAAACTTTATCTTTACATGACAGCATATTTCCGCAGGAAAAGCACAGCAGATTATTCTGCTGTGCTTTTCTGTTATATGCAGGGTTGTGTCGGGGTTCGACTCTATTAGTTTT